>NZ_JBFRHD010000008.1:0-261592 GCF_052115685.1 Cupriavidus sp. 2KB_3 | reverse complement strand
CTATTCCGTGCTTCCGGCTCAGTGTCCCAGTCCCAACTCCCCCGGACAAATATTCCTGAACCACCTGGCGCTTGAACGCCTCGTTGTACTTCGCCATGAAAAACACCCCAAAGGTTGAACGGGTGTCCAACTTTTGGGGTGCAGTTCAAGCAGGCCCGTTTTTTCTTTGGCGATGGATTCGCGATGGATTGGCATGCGGCCCGCCGCTACGGGCGTGCGCGCCGCCGCGCGCCGAACGCCAGCGCGAGCACTGCCAGGCAGGCCGCCAGCGCCGGCACATTGCCCCAGCGCACGAAGGGGGTGAGCCCCTGCGTGCCCTGCACGGTGGCCGCGAGCGTGCCGAGCTGGAAGGTCGGCAGCCGCGCCTGCACCGAACCATCGGGCTTTACCACCGCCGTCATACCGGTATTGGTCGCGCGCAGCATCGGGCGGCGCGTCTCCAGGGCGCGCATCCGCGAGATCTGGAGATGCTGGTCCAGCGCGATGGTGTCGCCGAACCATGCCAGATTCGTCACATTCGCCAGCATATTGGCCGGCGAGGGCTGCTGGCGCAGGGTGGCGGCGATTTCCTCGCCGAACAGATCCTCGTAGCAGATATTCGGCGCCACATGGATGCCGCGTACCGGCACCGCCGGCTGGTCCAGCCCGCCGCGCCGGAAGTCACCGAGCGGCATCTTCATCATGTCCACGAACCAGTGGAACCCGAACGGGATGAACTCGCCGAACGGCACCAGATGGTGCTTGTTATAGCGATAGAGCGTGGGCTGTTCCGGGCCGATGGCGAACACGCTGTTGGTGAAGTCGACCGGTGAATCGGCCCCGGCCGCGCCGAACAGCACCGTGGTGCCGGTGGACTCCATGTACCGGCGCACCGCCTGGGCGATATCCACCGGCAGTTCCTGGAGGATCACCGGAAATGCGGTCTCGGGCGTGACTACGAGGTCCGCCGGCTCTGCCGTAATCAGGTCGCGGTACAACTCCAGCGAGCGCTGGATGCCCACCGGTTCGAACTTGATGTCCTGCGCGACGTTGCCCTGGAGCAGCCGCACCGAGATCGGCTGGCCAACGGGCGTGGTCCAGGCGATGGGGGCGAGCGCGACACCCAGCGCGGGCAGGCCGATGACGAGGGCCAGCGCCGTGCCAAGCCGGCCACGCGTGCCAGCGTCCGGCGTGGCGGAGCGGCGCAGGGCGGCGCGTACCGCCGTCACCAATAGCGCGGCCACGGCCGCAGCCAGCGCGGTAATGCCGTACACGCCGATCAGCGGGGCGAAGCCCGCGAGCGGCCCGTCGGTATGGGGGTAGCCGCTGCCCAGCCACGGGAAGCCCGTGAACACCACGCCGCGCAGCCACTCGCTCAGCGCCCAGGTGGCGCCGAACGCCAGCGCCGGCAGCACGCCATGGCGCCCGCGCTGGGTCAGCCAGTGCCAGGCGCCGCCGGCCAGCGCGGGCCAGATCGACAGATAGCCGGCAAACAGCACCACGGCCAGCGCGGCCATCCAGGCCGGCATCTCTCCGTAGACATGCATGCTGATATAGAGCCACCAGATCCCGGACAGGAACCAGCCCAGTCCGAACGCGTAGCCCGTGGCGGCCGCCGCGCGCGGGCGCGGGGCATCGGCCAGCAGCGCGACCAGCCCGGCCATCGACAGGATCTGGAGCCACCACCAGTCATGGGGCGCGAACGCCTGCGTGTGGGCGATGCCGAGCGTTGCCGCCATCAGCAGCCGGAACACAGCGGTAGCGGACCCGGCGCGGTGGCCGGTTTGCCGGGCGCCCGCCGTGCTGGCGGCGCCGGCCTGGACTTCGCGCGTCATGCGTCGGCCACGGCCAGGTGGTCGGTCGCCTCGCGGCGCACCTGTAGCAGATGCACCTGCCGCGCGTCGGCGCGCAGCACTTCGAAGCGGAGCGGTGGCAAAGTGATGATCTCGCCACGATGGGGCACGTGCCCCAGATGATTGGTCAGCAGGCCGCCCACGGTGTCCACGTCGTCATCGGGGAAGGCGGTGCCGAAGGCCTCGTTGAACTGCTCGATCTCGGTCAGCCCGTGCACGCGCCAGGCGCCATCGGCGGTCGGCAGGATCTTGTCGTGGTCCTCGTCGAGGTCGAATTCGTCCTCGATGTCGCCCACGATCTGCTCCAGCACGTCCTCGATCGTCACCAGCCCCGCCACGCCGCCGTATTCGTCCACGACGATGGCGATGTGGTTGCGGTTAATCCGGAACTCGCGCAGCAGGATGTTGAGCCGCTTGGACTCGGGGATGAACACGGCCGGGCGCAGCGTTTCGCGCAGGTCGAACGTGTCGTCGGTGTAGTAGCGCAGCAGGTCCTTGGCCAGCAGGATGCCGATGATGTTGTCGCGGCTGCCTTCGTAGACCGGAAAGCGCGAGTGCGCCGTCTGCTGCATGTAAGGGATGAACGTCTCGGGCGCGTCGGCGATGTTGACGGCGTCCATCTGGGCGCGGGGCACCATGATGTCGCGGGCGGTCAACTCGGAGACCTGGAACACGCCCTCGATCATCGAGAGCGAATCGGCGTCGATCAGGTTGCGCTCATGCGCTTCCTGGAGCACTTCCAGTAGTTCGGCGCGCGTGTCCGGCTCGGGGGAAATGAAATCGGAAAGTCGTTCGAGAAGGGACCGTGGGCGATCCGCCTGCTTGTGATTGGCAGGTTTCGAACTGGGATAGGGGTCGTTCATGTCGCGGCTTAGCGCGTGGTGGAGATCGTCTGAAGCATACACTAAAAGGATTCCCGCCCCGTGACAGGGGGTGCCGTGGCGCACAAAGGTGGCGCACACGGCACTTCAAGGGGTGTCCCCGCGTCAGCGATCCTCGCGCACCGGCAGGTACGGATCGGCGTAGCCAAGCGCCTGGAGCGTCTCGGTCTCGATTGCCTCCATTTCCTCGGCCTCGCCGTCATCCTCGTGCTCGTAGCCCTGGGCGTGCAGCACGCCATGGACGATCAGATGCGCGTAGTGGGCATCGAGCGGCTTCTTCTGTTCCCTGGCCTCGGCTTCCACCACCGGGCAGCACAGCACGATATCGCCGGTCACCGGGTCGTCGGCGTGCTCCGCGTAGGCGAAGGTCAGCACATTGGTCGCGTAGTCCTTGCCGCGATAGGTGCCATTCAGCGTGCGGCCCTCTTCCTCGTCGACGAATCGGACGGTCAGGGCGGCATCGGCGAACAGCGCCGAGCGCACCCATTTGCCGATCTGCTTGGCGGACGGCAGGCCGGCGCGCTTGCGCACGCCATCGCCGTACTGGATGTCGAGTTCGACGTCCGGCGGCGTGGCCGGCGTGCCGGTGGTGGTCACAAGTGGCGTAGCCGTCACGGCGACCGATACGGCATCGTGGTTGTCCGGGCGCACCAGCAGGCCGGCCTGCTGGCGGGTGTCGGTGTGTTCGGCCAGCAGGGCCACCACGCCGTCGGCGGCCTGGGACAGGTCCACGGTCAGGCTGCGCCCATCGGGCAGTTGCACGCGCAGCGCGTGCGCGGCGCTCTTGCGCGCGCGGCCGTCGGCATCGAACAGGATGAGGCTGGCGGCGGGAGACTTCTTGGTCAAGATCAGGCGTCCTTGTGCTGGGCGTGGAATTCGTCGTAAGCATCGACGATGCGCGCCACCAGCGGATGGCGCACCACGTCGGTACTGGTAAAGCGCGTGAACGCAACGCCGCGCACATCGCGCAGCACGTGCTGGGCTTCCACCAGGCCACTTTTCTGCCCGCGCGGCAGGTCAATCTGGGTGGTGTCGCCGGTAATCACGGCCTTGGCGCCGAAGCCGATCCGCGTCAGGAACATCTTCATCTGTTCCGGCGTGGTGTTCTGGGCTTCGTCGAGGATGATGAACGCGTGGTTCAGCGTGCGGCCACGCATGTAGGCCAGCGGCGCCACCTCGATCATCTGGCGCTCGAACATCTTCTGCGTGCGGTCGAAGCCGAGCAGGTCGTACAGGGCGTCGTAGAGCGGGCGCAGGTAGGGGTCCACCTTCTGGGCGAGGTCGCCCGGCAGGAAGCCGAGCCGCTCGCCGGCCTCCACGGCGGGGCGGGTCAGCACGATGCGCTTGACGGCATCGCGCTCGAGCGCGTCCACGGCGCAGGCCACCGCGAGGTAGGTCTTGCCCGTGCCGGCCGGGCCGATGCCCAGGGTCAGGTCGTGCGCGAGGATATGGCGCAGGTACTCGCGCTGCGTGGCGGTGCGGCCCTGCAGGCCGGTGCGGCGCGTGTGCAGCACCGGGGAGTCGTCCAGGCCGCGCGGGTCTTCCTCGCCATTGGCGTAGCCGCTGGCCGTGGTCTCGGGCAGGTAGGCGCCGTGCGCGGAGATCTGGCGCGATTCGACCAGTCCAAGCTGGATGTCGTCGATCGACAGCGCCACGCGGGAGTCGTTATAGAAGCGCTCCAGCGCCAGCGCGGCGTCCTGGGCGCGCGCGCCGCGCACCGTCATGCGATGGCCGCGGCGCTGGATCGTCACGTCGAGCGCCTGCTCGATCTGGCGCAGGTTCTCGTCGAGCGGCCCGCACAGGTTCTGGAGCCGCGCGTTGTCGTCCTTGGGTGCAACGAATTCCGCCGTCTGGATTTTCATGGAGGTCCTTACTGGCGCACCACGATCTCGCCGCGCAGCGAGTGCGGGAACGCCTGCGTGATGCTGACATCGACCATCTGGCCGATCATCTGGTCGCGCCGCGCCTGCGGCACGCCGGGCAGCGCGAAGTTGACCACGCGGTTGTTCTCGGTGCGGCCATGCAACTCGGTGGGGTCCTTGCGGGCCGGGCCTTCCACGAGGATGCGCTGCACCGTGCCGACCATGCCCTGGCTGATGCGCTGCACGTTTTCCTCGATGGTGGCCTGCAGCCGCTGGAGGCGGCGCAGCTTCACGTCATGCGGGGTGTCGTCGTGCAGGTTGGCCGCCGGCGTGCCGGGGCGCGGGCTGAAGATGAACGAGAACGAGGTGTCGTAGCCGACTTCCTCGATCATCGACATCAGCTTTTCGAAGTCCGCATCGGTCTCGCCGGGGAAGCCGACGATGAAGTCGGACGACATCGACATGGTCGGACGGATGGTCCGCAAGCGGCGAATAATGCTCTTGTACTCGAGCGCGCTGTAGCCGCGCTTCATCGCCATGAGAATGCGGTCCGAGGCATGCTGCACGGGCAGGTGGAGATGGTTCACCAGCTTGTCGCAGCGCGCGTACAGCTCCACCAGCCGCGAAGTGAACTCCTTCGGATGGCTGGTGGTGTAGCGGATGCGCTCGATGCCGGGGATCTCGGCCACGTATTCGATCAACAGGGCGAAATCGGCGATCTCCGTCGTGCCGCCCATGGCGCCACGATAGGCGTTGACGTTCTGGCCCAGCAGCGTGACTTCGCGCACGCCCTGGTCGGCCAGGCCGGCCACTTCGGCCAGCACGTCCTCGAACGGGCGCGAGACTTCCTCGCCGCGCGTGTAGGGCACCACGCAGTAGCTGCAATATTTGGAGCAGCCTTCCATGATCGAGACGAACGCGCTCGGGCCGTCCACCTTGGCGGGCGGCAGGTGGTCGAACTTCTCGATCTCGGGGAAGGAAATATCCACCTGGGACTGGCCGGTGCGGCGGCGGCGGTCGATCAGGTCCGGCAGGCGGTGCAGCGTCTGCGGGCCGAACACGACGTCCACGTAGGGCGCGCGGGAGACGATGGTGGCGCCTTCCTGGCTGGCCACGCAGCCGCCCACGCCGATCACGAGGTCCGGCTTGGCGGCCTTGAGCGCCTTCATGCGGCCCAGCTCGGAGAACACCTTCTCCTGGGCCTTCTCGCGCACGGAGCAGGTGTTGAAGAGGATGACGTCGGCGTCTTCGACGTTGTCGCAGGGCTCCATGCCCTGCGTGGCGTTCAGTACGTCCACCATCTTGTCCGAGTCGTACTCGTTCATCTGGCAGCCGTACGTCTTTACAAATACTTTTTTCATGGTGCCGGTCTCAGTGGTTTACCTGGGGGCATCAGGGTTTGCTTCTGCTTCTGGGGACAACGCGGCCGGGGGCGGCCGCCTGCTACGTTTTACGGTCTTCTCTCAGCTTAATGCGAGGCCTTCCATTCCTTGACCTCGGCATCGGTCAGCACCCAGGCGGTCTGGAGCTGGCCGTATAGGTCCAGCTTGTAGCGCACCGGGAGCTTCTTGCCGGCGATGACCACCGGGTTCAGCAGCTGTGTTTCCGTGCTGAAGACCCGCAGGCCGGGCGCCGTGGCCACCGTCTTGCTGTCGAGCTTGGCGGTCAGCGGCGTGGAGGCCGTGGGCATCGCCATCACCATCCGCGCCATCGGCGCATCGGCCGGAATCACGCGGACCGGGGCGCCGGCCACGGGCACGTTCTGGGCCAGTGCGGCCGCGCCGGGCAAGGCCAGGGCGGCGGCAACCACCGCCAGGAACACGGACTGACGCGTCTGGGAGAACCGCAAGGACATGATGACTCCGGCTTCGGGTGACTGGAGAGGGAATGGCGCCGCCGCGCGGCATGCGCACGGGCCGGGCAACCCGGCATTCTACCCGCTTCGCCCGCCTTGCACCCCCTTTGGGAGGGTATCGGCGCCCGGTGTGGCGAGATCCGGACACCCCGGCTGCCCCGGAGCCGGGGCCGTTGGAGGTGGATCCGGCATCACCCCGTCGCCGGCGGGGTATGGGGGAGCGTATGGGGAGGGCGCCGGGCTGGTACACTACGGCGCTTCTCCCACCGGAGGCGGGGGCAATCGGCCCGTCCCACCGGGACCTGACCCCCTTCGGGGTGCTTCAGGTTCGGTTTCCTACCCATGCCGCCCAGCGATTGGCGCAACCCCTTGCGTGACGGGCGGCTGAAGCGTCATTTCATGTCTTTTTCCGATCTAGGCTTGTCCGACAAGCTGGTGCGTGCCGTGGCCGAACAGGGCTACACCACGCCGACCCCGATTCAGGCGCAGGCCATTCCTGCCATTCTCAAAGGTGGCGACCTGCTCGCCGGCGCCCAGACCGGCACCGGCAAGACCGCGGGCTTCACGCTGCCGATGCTGCAGCTGCTGGGCGAATCCGCCGCCCGCAATCCGGCCCCGCGCGGCGCCCGCATGCCAGTGCGCGCACTGGTGCTGACTCCCACGCGCGAGCTTGCCGCCCAGGTGGAGGAGAGCGTCCGCAACTATGGCAAATACCTGAAGCTGCGCTCGATGGTGATGTTCGGCGGCGTCGGCATCAACCCGCAGATCGAGGCCCTCAAGCGCGGCGTCGATATCGTCGTGGCCACGCCGGGCCGGCTGCTCGACCACGTGTCGCAGCGGACCATCGACCTCTCCCAGGTGGAACTGCTGGTGCTGGACGAAGCCGACCGCATGCTCGACATGGGCTTTATCCACGATATTCGCAAGATCCTGAATATCCTGCCGGCCAAGCGCCAGAACCTGCTGTTCTCGGCCACGTTCTCGGACGATATCCGTGCGCTGGCTGACCGGCTGCTGAATAACCCGGCCTCGATCGAGGTGGCCCGCCGCAACACCACGGCGGAAACCGTGGCGCAGCGCGCCTACCCGGTGGACCGCGAACGCAAGCGCGAACTGCTGGCCCATCTGGTGCGCGAGCACGACTGGCACCAGGTGCTGGTCTTCACGCGCACCAAGCACGGCGCCAACCGGCTGGCCGAGCAGCTGACCAAGGACGGCCTGTCCGCGCTGGCGATCCACGGCAACAAGAGCCAGTCGGCGCGTACGCGCGCGCTGTCCGAGTTCAAGGCCGGCACGCTGCGGCTGCTGGTGGCTACCGACATCGCCGCGCGCGGCATCGACATCGACCAGCTGCCCCATGTGGTCAACTTCGACCTGCCGAACGTGCCCGAGGACTATGTGCACCGTATCGGCCGTACCGGCCGCGCCGGCGCCGAGGGCGAGGCGATCTCGCTGGTCTGCGTGGACGAACATGGCCTGCTGCGCGATATCGAGCGACTGATCAAGCGCCAGATCGAACAGACCATCCTGCCGGGCTTCGAAGTGGACCCGAGCATCGTGGCTGAGCCGATCCAGAAGGGCCGCCAGCAACGTGGTGGCGGTGGTGGTGGCCAGGGCGCAGGCCGTGGCCAGCGCCCGCCGGCACAGGCCAAGCCCCGGGGCGAGGGCGGCGAACGCCGTCAGGAACGCGCCCCGAAGCCTGCCGCGCCGCGCCAGGAAGGCCAGCGCCAGGACGCACCGCGCAACCGCCCGGCCCAGCCGGCGCGCGGCGCCAATGGGAACGGTAACGGCAATGGCAACGGCGCCAATGGCGGCAACCGGGGTGGCCGACAGGCTGCCGGCAACGGTGTCAGCGGTGGTAATGGCGGTGGTAATGGCGGCGGCAACGGCGGCGGCAACGGCCGCGGTGGCAACGGCAACAGTGCCCCGCGCCCCGCGCAGGATGCCGCTGGGGCGCCGCCCGCGCGCAACCGTCGTCCGGCGCCCCAGGCGGCGCTGCTCGGCGGCCGCAAGCCCTGAGCGGCACGCGCCTCATGACTGCGCCCGTCGATGCGGATGTCCCCTACGCCGGCCTGACGCCGGAGTGCATCCTCGATGCGCTGGAAGCCGCCGGCTTCCGGCCGGACGGGCGCCTGCTGGCGCTCAACAGCTACGAGAACCGGGTCTGGCAGGTCGGCATCGAGGATGCCGCGCCGGTCATCGCCAAGTTCTACCGGCCGGGCCGCTGGACTGACGCTGCCATCCTCGAGGAACACGCGTTCGTCCAGCAACTGGCCGATGCCGAGATCCCGGCCGTGCCTGCGCTGTCTGCCTCGATGGGTGGACAGCCGCCCGCCACGCTGCTCGCGCACGACGATTTCCGATTCTCCGTATTCCCGCGCTGCGGCGGCCGCGAGCCGGCGCTCGACCGCGCCGAGACGCTCACGTGGCTGGGCCGCTTTATCGGGCGCATCCACGCGGTGGGCGCGTTGGCGCCGTACCAGGCCCGTCCCACGCTCGACGTGGAGACCTTCGGCGTGGTCCCGCGCGACTACCTGCTCGCCCACGACTGCATTCCTGCCGATCTGCTCGCGCCCTGGCGCGCTGCCGTGGACCTGGCCCTCGATGCCGTGCGGCGCTGCTACGACCGCGCCGGCGATATCCGCCTGCTGCGGCTGCATGGCGACTGCCATCGCGGCAATGTGTTGTGGATCGATCCGGAAGACGCACGCGGACGCGGCGCGCCGGGCCCGCATTTCGTCGATTTCGATGACAGCCGGATGGGGCCCGCGGTGCAGGACCTGTGGATGCTGCTCGAAGGCGACCGCGCGGCGATGCAGGACCAGTTGGCCGACATCGTGGCCGGCTACGAGGATTTTGCTGAATTCGAGACGCGCGAGCTATGGCTGGTGGAGGCGCTGCGCACGCTGCGCCTGCTGCACTACAGCGCCTGGCTGGCCGCGCGCTGGCGCGATCCCGCTTTCCCGGCCGCCTTCCCGTGGTTCGGCACGGCGCGCTACTGGCAGGACCGCATCCTCGAATTGCGCGAGCAGATCGCGCTGATGGACGAACCCCCGCTCTGGGGGTAGGCCCGTCGATCAGGCGGGGCGGTCGCCCTTGACCATCATTACCGGGCAGTCGGCCTGCGCCAGCACGCGGCCTGCCACGGAACCAATCACCGCATCGAAGAACGACCCCCGGCCATGGGTGCCCATGACGATGGCATCGGCATGGACCGCCCTGGCGTGCGCCAGGATCTTGTCCGGCGCGAAGCCGCGCAGCGGATGGCGTTCAAACGGCACACCGGCATCGCCCAGGATCTTGCAGACCGAGGCCATGGCTTTCTCGCTTTCATCGTGGTGCCAGGCGTCGATGGTGTCCTTGTTGACGAAGGCGCGGACCTGGCCCGTGACCTCGGGCGAGACGTGCACCACATGGACGGTATAGCCCGGTTGCAGCAGCCGGCCTGTGGCCAGGAAGTGCGCGGCGGCATCGCTGAAGCTCGATCCATCGGTGGCAAGGATGATCTGGGGCATGGCAGGGATCTCCGGTTATGGCGTGACAGGTGTCACACATCATCGCCAGCTTGGCAGATGTGCGGGACTCGCCTTTCAACTTAGGTCAAATTCAGACGAAATTTTCAGGATTTCACGATTGTCATGTCTGCCGTGATGTGATTTGCCTATGTCACCGGCGCCCCCTGGGCAGACACAAATCCGCAGGAGCTGAAATTTCTGCAGCGATATACGGAAGTTTCACCGTGTCATTGCCGATTTTTCCGCATCCTGCACGGAAACGGACGGCCTATGCTCGGGCATCACTCAACTGTAGGAGCCCGAGCCCATGCCCACCGCCCTTGTCGTGGACGATCACCCTGCGATCCGGCTTGCCGTCAGAAGCCGCCTCACCGAGGACCTCGATTTCGACACCGTCACGGAAGTGACCAACGGCGCGGACGCGCTGCGCGTGCTGCGCGACGCCATCGCCGACCTGATCGTCGTGGACCTGAGCCTTCCCGGCGTGCCGGGCGAGGCCTTGCTGGCCGAACTGGTCTCGCGCCATCCCGGCACCCGGGTGCTGGTGCTGTCCGCCATGACCGGCGCTGGCGAGCGCGCGATTCATGGCGGCGCCCATGGCTACGTCGACAAGGGCGACGGCCTGCACGCCCTCACGCCGGCCCTGCGCGCGGTCATGCAGGGCTTCGCGGTATTTCCCACGCACCTGCTGCCCACGCTGCGGCGCCTCTCGGCCGTGGCCGGCGACCCCGCGCGCATTTTGAGCCGGCGCGAGCTGACGGTATTGCGCATGCTGGCCTCGGGCCATACCAATAAGGCGATATCCGAATTACTGGAAATCAGCAATAAAACCGTCAGTTCGCATAAGGCAAATATCATGAGCAAACTGAAATTCAAATCGCTGATTGAACTGGCAGAGTTTGCGCGACGACATCACTTGCTGTAAGTCCGGACGTGATGGGGGCGCTCCGTTATGAATATTTCTTGAGTCTCGCAGCGCACGATTGACTTCGATTTGTCCGGCATCTATATCAGCAGTGCGCGGAAATGTCTTTTTGCTGTTTCTCACCGCGAGCGCTGGAAACCGATGAATCAATGAATGCGGATTCAGTGATTTTCACGAGAATCCGGCGCGCGAATCCCGATGGAATATCGACGAGATTCCCGCGCAATTCACAGCATGCAATGCGATTCCGATAGATCCGGACAAGGAGATGTCATGCCTGCTCGTCTTTCACATGTCATGGCCATCGCGGCCGTGTTGTCACTGCCGGTGCCACAACTGGCCGCGGCGGCCACCAAGACCGGCACGTTCCTCGTGAGCGCCGTGGTGGTCAGCGACTGCGACATCCGTAGCACGCCGAACCTCGCATTTGGCGAAGTAGGTGCGATCAGCCAGCCAGTGGATGTGACCAGCGTCATCATCGTGGCGTGCACGGCCGGCACCGCCTACACGATCGCGCTGAATCCCGGTGACGGCACGGGTTCCACGGTCGCCGACCGCCGCATGAGCAATGGCACGAATTCGCTGAAATACCAGTTGTACAGCGACGCCGCCCGCACGGCGGTCTGGGGCCAGACCGTCGGCACGGACACCGTTGGCGCTACCGGCAACGGTAATGACCAGGAGCGGACGATCTATGGCCGCATGCCGGCCCAGACCATGCCGGCGGCGGGCACCTACCAGTCCCGGGTGACGGTCACCGTCCAGTATTGAGCCGCGCGGCTGCCGCACCCACCGGCACCCACCGCGCCCATTCCTGCCCGACCCCCTGTCGGAGACACAACATGACAAGAAAACTCCTGGCGACTCTTGCGCTCCTGCTGGCGATGCCTTTTGCGAACGCGGCGACGATCCACGTCAAGCCGACCATGACGCTGATTCCGCCTGGCCAGTCCGCCGCGGTCATCACGCTGACCAACCAGGGCGATACGCCGCTCAACGCGCAGGTGCGATTGTTCGGCTGGGACCAGGCGCAGGGCGAGGATGCGCTCTCGCCCACCAACCGGCTCGTCGCCAGCCCGCCGATGCTGACGCTGGCGCCGCGCCAGACGCAGTCGATCCGGCTCGTGCGCACGGAAAAGTCGCCGGCCACGCAGGTCGAGGCGTATCGGGTGCTGGTGGACGAGGTGCTGGACAGCAACCAGCCCCGGCCATCCGGCGTGACGCTGCAGATGCGCTACTCGCTGCCGGTGTTCGTGCTGCCGCGCGAGAAGCTCAAGCCCGCGCAGGTCAGGGTGACGGCATCGGCCGACGGCAACCTCGTGAAGCTCGGCGCCGCAAACCGGGGCGAGAGCTATGCGCAGGCCACTGAAGTGTCGCTGCAATACCGTGGCGGCGGAACCACCCCCCTGGTGCCCGGCCTGCTCGGCTATGTACTGCCGGGAAAATCGATCGAATGGAAGCTGCCATTGCCCGCCGACGCTGCGGCAAAGGGCCGGCCAACGCGCGTCAGGATGATGATCAACGGGCGCGAGATGTTGGTCGATCTCTGATGCCGACCGTGCCCGCCCATGTCAAAACCGCCCCGTGGAGGTGCCGCTTCCCGCGCACCCCGCAAGCTGGCGCTCGCGCTGCTGTGCGGCGTCGCGATGGACCTGATGGCCGGCGCGCACGCATGGTCGCAGCCGTTGTCGGGTGCCGGTGACGAGGCCGCCGCCTTCTACCTGCAGGCGGCTGTCAACGGTGTCGAGAAGGACCTGATCGTTCGCGTCGACCGGCGGGCCGGTGTGCTGTACATGGCCGCCGACGAGTTGGCGGAACTCGGCATCCGTATCGACGACCTGCCGTTCGACGCTGACCAGCTGATCGCCCTGGACGCCGTGCCGGGTCTCGGCTATGACTACGACGCCGCCGCCCAGCGCATTGTGCTGCACGTGCCCGAGGGGCTGCTCAGGCCCCAGCGGCTCGGCGCCGAGCCGCCCCCGCTGCCGCCGGTGCAGTCCGGTACCGGCCTGGTGGTGAACTACGCGTTCAACCTCCAGACCACGCGGCTATCGCTGGACGAGCAGCGCGCGGCGCAGCGCAAGCCCAGTCCGCTGCAGGGCTCGGGCACGCACGGGCCGCAGCCGCTGATCGGAGAGCAGGCTTTTTCCGACAGCTACGACCGCCTGAACCGGACCTTGTCCCTGTCGAGCGAGCTGCGCTTCTACGCGCCGTTCGGCGTGTTGCAGAACTCGGGCGTCACTACGCTGCACGAGGGCCAGACGGCGTACCTGCGGCAGGACACCTACTGGACCTACCAGGACCCCCGCCGGCTGATGAGCTATACGGTCGGCGACTTCGTCTCCGCCGCCTTGCCGTGGTCGCGGGCCGTGCGCATGGGCGGGATCAGCGTCGCGCACAACTTCGACACCCGCCCGGACCTCGTGACCTACCCGGTGCCGTCGCTGGGCGGCAGTGCCGTGGTCCCGACCACGGTGGACCTCTATCTCAACGGCCTGCGCCAGTTTTCGGCGCAGTCGTCGGGCGGACCCTTCGTGATCGCCACGCCACCGGCGCTGACCGGCGCGGGCACCGCTACGCTGGTCTATCGCGACCAGCTGGGGCGCGAGGTGATCGTCAACCGGCCGCTGTATGTCGATGCACGGCTGCTCGCCAAGGGCTTGTCGGAATACGCGGTGCAGGCCGGCTACGCGCGGCGCAACTACGGCAGCCTGTCCTTCGACTATGCGGGCTCGCCCACCGCCACGGCCTCGGGCCGCTACGGCGTGACCGACGCGGTGACGGTGGAAGCGCATGCGGAGGCCGCCAGCGGCCTGCGCAACGCCGGCATCGGCGGGCTGGTGCAACTCGGGCACTTCGGGGTAGTGAACGCGGCATTCTCCGGCAGTACAGGCGATGCCAGCGGTATGCAGTTCAGCGGCGGCTACCAGTACATCTCGCGGGCATTCAGCTTCACGTTGCAGGGCATCCACGCGGCGAACCAGTACCGCGACCTCGGTACGCTCGAGGGCGTGCCCGTGCCGAAGCAGCAGCTGTACGTCACGCTCAGTGTGCCGGTCACTGCGCGGCAGACGCTGTCGGTCAGCTACTCGCGCCAGGACGCGTCGTTCCTCGGCGGCTCCCGCATCGTGTCGGTCGGCTATACGGCGTCCATCGGGGCGCGCTTCAACGTCTTCGCCAACGTGTTCAAGGACTACGACCAGCGGCAGACCGTCGGCGCCTTCATCGGGGTGACGGTCTCGCTCGGCAACAGTGTGAGCGTCGGCACGAATGCCAGTTCGTACGATGGGCGCAAGAGTGTTTCGGTGACGGCGAACCGGCCCGTCGACTACGACAAGGGCGGTTTCGGCTGGAACGTGCAGACCGATGCCGGCAGCGAAAGCTATCGCCGCGGACTCGGCCGGGTGGACTATCGCGGCCGCTATGGCGACGTGACGGCGCAGGCCGAGCACATCAACTCGGGCAATATCGAGTCCAACCATGTCTCGCTTTACGGGGCGGGCTCGCTGGTGGTGGCGGACGGCGCGGTGCTGGCCGGCCGGTCGATCTACGATGCCTTCGCCGTGGTGTCGACCGACGGCCTGCCCGATGTGCCGGTCCTGCGCGAAAACCGCCTGGTCGGCAAGACCAACGCCGGCGGCCGCCTGCTCGTGCCCGACCTGCTGCCCTATGACGGGAACCGGATCGCCATCAGTACCCTCGGGCTGCCGGCCGAGGCCAGCGTGACCACCGACCGCCAGGTCGTGGTGCCGCCTACGCGCGCCGGCGTGACGGTGCGCTTCCCGGTCACGCGCTACGAGGGCGCCACCGTGCTGCTGGTCGATGCGCAGGGCCTGCCGCTGCCGGTGGGGGCGCACGTCGTGCTCGAAGGCAGCGGCGCCACGGCCGTGGTCGGCTACGACGGCGCCGTGTTCCTGCCTACCCTGCAGCCGGACAACCGGGTGACGGTGACGTTTGGCGACAAGGCCTGCACGGCGCAGGTGCCTTATGCCCCGCGCGACGTGATGACCACCATCGGACCCTTCCCCTGTGTCCTGCGGGAGCAGCCATGAACGCCCGCCTGTTTCTCAGTTCGCTTCGCCACCTGCTGGCCTGCGGACTGTTCGCCTGCCTGGGGTGGGCGGGCAGCGCGCACGCCATCGACTGCACTGTCACCATGAGCGACATCGAGTTTGGCGAGGTCAACGTGCTGGACACCACGCCAGTCAGTGTTAATGGCGAGGTGAAGGTCGAGTGCAGCGACATGACGACCAAGTTCGCCCGTGTCTGCCTGAGCTTCGGTACGCCGGGCGGCGGCACGGTGGCGAACCGTACGATGGCTGGCCCAACCTCCACGCGCCTGGCCTACAACCTCTACCAGAACGCCTCGCACACCACCCCGTGGGGCTCTGTGTACCTTGCGCCGGCGCAGCCCCGGTCGGTGACGCTGCTGGCCGACGCGTTCGGCATGGCCACCGCCACGGTGATGTACTACGGCTACATGCTGCTGCCGCAACCGGCGGTGCCGGCCGGCAGCTATGCTGCGATCTTTACCACGGCGGACACCAACATGAATGTGCAAGGCTATGTGACGACGCCACCGGCCTGCTCGACCAGCATGCCGCAAGGCTCGCCCTGGGCCTTCACCGTGCGCGCGACGGTGATCTCGGACTGCAACATCACGGCGACCAATATCGATTTTGGACAGATCGGCCTCATCAGCGGGCCGGTGTCGGCCAACGGCAACATCAGCGTGACGTGCTCGGCGGGCACGGCTTATTCGATCTCGCTCAACAACGGCACGGCTGCGGGGGCCACCCCAGGCGCGCGCAAGATGACACGCGATGGCGGCACGGAGACGCTCACGTATGGCTTGTATATCGACGCCACGCACAACATTGCCTGGGGGGACGGAACGGGCGGTGCGACCGTCATGATGGGTACGGGGACCGGCCTCGCCCACGAATTGCCGGTGTACGGGATGGTGCCGCCGCAGCCCGGACCAGTGCCGGGCGTCTATCGGGACACGATTATCGTCACGATCACGTACTAGCGGCGGAGAGGGACAGCGTCGCGGCCGTGCCGCCGCCGGGGCGGTTCTCCACCGTGACGCGGCCATGGTGCAGCGCCGCCACCTCGCGCACGAGGCACAGCCCGAGGCCGGTGCTCTTGTCGCGGCCATCGGGGCGCGGCAGCGAATAGAAGCGCTCGAACAGCCGCCCCTGCGCGTAGGCGGGTATGCCCGGGCCATCGTCGGTGATGCGGATGTCGATCCTCCCGGGCGCGCCGGGCAGCACGGCGATCTCGACCGTGCCGTGCGCCGGCGAGAAGTCGAGCGCATTGTCGAGCAGGTTCGCCAGTGCCTGGCGCAGCAGGAAGGGGTCACCATTGACCACGGGCGCCACGATCGCCCCCGAGCCTGCCGGCAGCGGCTGGCGGCGCAAGCTGATGCCGCGCTGGCGCGCGCGGGGCTCGCTCGCCTCCACCAGCGTCTCCAGCAGCGGCAGTAGCGCCACCGGCTCGCTGGCGTCGAGCTGCTGCTTCTGCTCCACCGCCGCCAGCATCAGCAGCTTGCCGATCATCAGTTCGAGCCGCCGGGTCTGACCCTGGATGTTGGCGGCGAAGCGGCGCCGGTCGGCGGCGGGCATCTGCTCCTGCAACAGCTCCGCTGCACCGCCGATCGCGGCCAGCGGGCTTTTCATCTCGTGGGTCAGTGTGTGGATGTAGTGCTCCACGTACTGCTTGTCCTCCAGCCGCAGCCGCATCGTCTCCACGGCGCGGCCCAGCTCCGCCAGCTCGCCGGCACCGCGCAGCGGCATCTCGGCGCGCTCGCCGGCGGCCACCGCGCGGGCGTAGCGTTGCAGCCGGCGCAGCCCGTGCACCAGCCACAGCGTGCACGCCAGCCCGATCACGAAGGCGCAGCCCATCAGCAGCAGCCCGTGGAGCAGGATCTTCTGCCGGCTGCGGTCGATGAAGGGCGCCATCACCCGATTGGGTTTGGAGACGGTCAGCACGCCGATGATGGAGCCGCTGTGGGGCGCACTCCCGGCGGCATCGGCCCGGATCGGCGCCGCCACGTGCATCACGGTGCTGTCGGCGTCATCCGGGTCGGTGCGCGTGCTGCGGGCGCCGTACTTGCCTTGCAGGGTGCGCGCCACATCGTTCCAGCGGGAATGGTCGGCGCCCGTGGCGGTGCCGGCGGAGTCGAAACGCACGATGCCCCGCGTGTCGGTGATGGTCACCCGGTAGTGGATGGTGTCCTTGTGCACGCCCCAGATCGTTGCGTCCACCGGCACGCTCGCCAGCGTGGCCATGCGCCGCGCGAATGCGCCATCGGCGATGTGGCCCTGCTGCAAGTCGTCGGCGGCCAGCAGTGCCAGCACCTGGGCGGTGTCGGCCAGCGTGTCCTCCATCGCCTGGCGCACGCCCGGCTTCACCTCCTGCACGAACACCCGCAGCGTGAGGAACGCGGCCAGCCCGACGATCAGGAAGAAGCCGAAGAAGATGCGGAGTCCGATATGCATGCCGGCCGGGCGCTCAGGGATCGAGCGAATAGCCCATGCCGCGATGGGTGCGGATGGCGTCGAACGTGGCGTCCACCGCGCGCAGCTTGGCGCGCACGGTCTTGATATGGGTGTCCACGGTGCGGTCGATGGTGTCGGCGGCGTCGTGCCAGACGCTGTCCATCAGCTGGGCCCGCGAGTAGATGCGTCCCGGCTGCGCCACCAGCAGCGCCAGCAGCCGGTACTCGTAGCGCGTGAGGGCCAGCCACTGGCCGTGGAAGGCGATGCGCGCGCCGGCGGCATCGTGGGTGAAGCGGGCGGGCGGGGGCGCCGAGGCCGAGACCGAGGCCGGGGCCGGGGCCGGTGCCCCGGCGCGGCCGCCGGCACGGCGCAGGATCACCCGCACCCGCGCGGCCAGTTCGCGCGGCGAGAAGGGCTTGACCACGTAGTCGTCCGCGCCAATCTCCAGCCCGACGATGCGGTCGATCTCCTCGTGCCGCGCCGTCAGGAAAATCACTGGCACGTCAGAGAACGTGCGCAGCGTGCGACAGACCTCGAAGCCGCTCATGTCCGGCAGGCCCACGTCCAGGATCACCAGGTCGGCCGGCGCCGCACGCAGCCGCTGCAGCGCATCGCTGCCCAGCACGAGGTGCTCGGCCTGCATGCCGTCGGTGCGCAGTGCATAGAGGATGGTGTCGGCGATGGCGGCTTCGTCTTCCACCACGACGACGGTCGGCGGGTTCATCGATTCCAGACCTGGGATGCTTGGGGTTGGCGCGATCTTATCAGGCGCGCACCCCGCGCCGATGGAAGTAGACGCGCTCGGCGGCCAGCCGCAGCGGCGCGGCATGGAGGAGCACCTCGAACGGCCAGTCGAACTGCAGGCGGTCGAACACCCAGCGCAGCGCACGCTTGGTCAGGAAGCGTGGCGCGCTGGCCGTCGCCACCCGCTCCGGCACCGGCCCGCCGTGGAGCAGGTGGGCGGCCATGGCCTCGCCGATGGTCTCGCCGTGGCGCCACGCCGAGTGGATGCCGCCCGCCGTCACCGGCGAGACCACCCCGGCCGCATCGCCAGTCAGCATCACCCCGGGGCCGGCGATGGGCGCGACCGGCCCCCCGCACGGAATCAGCCCAGCCCGCGTGGCGCCGGGCAGGGCGTCGTCCGGAATTTGCAGCAGATGGCGCACGCGCTGCAGAAAGCCGTCGATATCGGGCGCACGCGGGCGGCGCGGCGCCTGGCGCAGCGCGAGGCCGGCCTGCACGCCGGTCGGGTTCTGCGTCACCCAGCCGATATAGCCCGGGGCGAAGCGCTTGCTGACGAAGCAGTGGAGCGCGCCCGGCTCGGGCAGCGTCATGCCGGGAAACTCGTACTCCACGCCGTAGAGGAAGTCGTGCACGCGCCCCAGGCCGGCCGTGATGGCCACGCGCGAGCGCACGCCATCGGCGCCCACAAGGTAGCGCGTGCGGCCCACGCCGGGTACGCGCCAGCCACCCCCGCAGGGCTGGGCGCCGGTGAACGCGGTGCCCAGGCGCAGGTCCACGCCATGGCACACCAGTTCCGCGGCCAGCCAGCGCATCAGGCGCGGGGTATCGGTCGTCAGGAAGTAGTAGCCGGGGGCGCGCAGCGCCAGGCTGCGCAGGCTGGGCGCGTACAGCCGCACCTGTTCCACGCGGTGCAGGCAGTCTGCCGGCGCGTGGCGCAGCCAGGTCTGCTCGGCGGCCTCTTTCACGATGATGCCGGTGGTGTGCAGCTTCTCGCCCGGATCGACCTTGCGCTCCAGCACCACCACGCGCAGGCCGGCCCGCGCCGCCGCCAGCGCGCAGGCCGCGCCCGCGAAGCTGGCCCCCACGATCACCACGTCCGCATCGAAATTCGCACCGGCTGCCGTCATGTCACTGCTCCTGAAGTTGGACGGCGCGAGTGTGGCCAGCCAGCGTGAAGCCGGTATGAGGCGAATGTGTGGCGTGGACGTCGCCGAAATCAGTCGGAATCAGTCGGGGAACAGCCTCTGGGCCGCGCGCCGGATGCCGCCGTAGCCGGTGCAGCGGCAGAGGTTGCCGTTGAGCAGCGCGCTGGCTTCGGCCTGGCAGGGCCGGGGCTGGCGCAGGTGCAGGTGCGTCATCGTCATCACCATGCCCGCCGTGCAGTAGCCGCACTGCACGCCGCCGCAGCTGGCCAGCGCCTCGCGTACGGGCAGGCTGGCGGCGTCCGCCGCGACGGACTCGATGGTGCGCACCGCGCGGCCTTCCAGCTGCCACGCCATGACCAGGCAGGCGTTGGCCGGCGCGTCGTCCAGCCAGACCATGCAGGCGCCGCAGCGGCCCACCTCGCAGCCGGGCTTGGCGCCGGTCAGGCCCCAATGCTCGCGCAGCAGCGTGAGCAGCCGGGTGTCGGGGGCGCAGTCGATGCGCACCGGGGCGCCGTTCAGCGTCAGGTTCAGGGTGAGAGAGATCACGCTTGCTCCAGGATGGCGATGACCTGCGCCGGCTGCACCGGCAGGCGCGTGACGGGGTGCCGCAGCGCCACGGCGATAGCATTGGCGACGGCGGGCACCGCGAAGTTCACGCTGATCTCGCCCGCGCCGCGTGGGCCGATGGGGTCGCCGTCGGGCAGGTTCTCGATGGCGATGACGTCCATCGCCGGGGCGTCGGCCAGCGTCGGCATCAGGTAGGTGTCGAGATTGCGCGCCGTATAGCGCCCGCCCTCGCACGGCAGGTCTTCCTGCACGCACATGCCCAGGCCCATCACCGCGCCGCCCTCCATCTGGCCGAGGTAGCCCTGCGGCGACGCCACCGGCCCCAGCGCGGTGCACAACACCATGGCTTCCACCGCCACCACGCCGCTCCAGGTGTCCACGCGGACCTGGGCGAGTGCCGCGCACGCGCCGAACACGAAGTGGGTGTCGTGGGCGTTGCCCTCGGGGTCTTCCGGTGGCAGGTCCACGCCGATGCAGGGGCGAGCGGCGCCCAGCGCATCGGCCAGCGCGCGGTAGGGCAGGCACAGGCCGTGGGCATCGTGCACGCCGCCCGCGCCGAGCCGCAGCGCCTGCGCTGGCTGGCCCAACTGCGCGGCGGCGGCGCCCAGCAGCGTTTCGCGCCACGGCTGCGCGGCGTGCGTCAGCGTGCGCCAGACCAGGGTGGTGGCGCGCGAGGCCGCCACGGGGCCTGAGTCCGGCGCGCAGGCCGTATCGCCGAGCACCGCGCGCACATCGTCCGCCCCGCAGCCCAGATGCGTCATGCAAAGGCTGCGGATGGTGCCGACGAGGTTCTGGCCCAGTTCGGTGAAGCCGCAACGCAGTTCGATGGCGCCATCGGCGGTCAGGGCGAGTTCCATCCGGCTCGCGCCCGGGCCGCCCTTGCCGAAGCCGTCGCTGCGATGGACCAGCGCCAGCCCCACGCCGTGCACGTAGCGGCCTTCACCACTGTGCCAGCGGTGCAGGCCGCGCCAGAGCGGCTGGGCGCGCGCCACGTCCAGCGCGCGGTGCGGGCCGTCAAACGGCACCACCTGCTGGCCGAGCGGCCCCGGCGCGTCCGGCGCGGCGAGGTTGATCGCCCGGAAGCGCGCGGCGTCCAGCCCGGCGCGCGTGGCCAGCCGGTCGATCTGTTGTTCGAGCGCGTACTGCACCTGCACCGCGCCGAAGCCCCGGAACGCGCCAGCCACGCCGTTGTTGGTGTAGGCCAGCCGGCCATGGATTTCCACGGCGGTGTAGCGATAGGGGCCGGGAGCGTGCTCCACGGCGGCGTCCAGCACCTCGGGGCCGTGCGTGGCGTAGGCGCCGGTATCGGCGAGGATATCCACCTGCTGGAAGGTGAGCCGCCCCAGCGCGTCGCAGCCGGAGCGCATGCGGATGCGCATCGGGTGCCGCTTCACGCCGAAATCCACCGATTGCGGCCGTGTCAGGTGCAGGCGCACGGCGCGCTGGGTCTGCCACGCCAGCAACGCGGCGATGGGCTGCACAGTCAGCTCGTCCTTGCCGCCATAGGAGCCGCCCACGGGTGTGCCAATCGCGCTGACGCGGTCGTGCGGCAGGCCGAGCATGTCCGCGATGACCTGCCGTTCGCGCGCCGGGTTATGGCCGCCGAAGCAGAGCCGCAGGCCGCCCTGGCCATCGGGCTCGGCCACGCCGCCCTCGGTCTCCAGGAAGCCGTGCATCTGGCGCGGCGTGGTGTAGGTGTCCTCGACGATATGGACCGACGCCGCTTCGGCCGCGGCCAGGTCGCCCCGGCGATGCGTGACCCGGTGCAGCAAATTGCCGCCCGGGTGGACGTGGGCCGCTTCGGGGCACGCCGGCGCCAGCGCGGCGTCGGCGTCATCGACCAGTGGCAGCAGCGCGTATTCCACGTCGATCAGCGCCAGCGCGGCGCGCGCGGTGGCCATGTCGACGGCAGCCACGGCGGCCACCGGGTCGCCCACGTAGCGCACCTTGTCGCGGCACAGCACCGGGCGGTCGATCTTGCGCAGCCCGTAGTCGGCCACGCCGGGGATGTCGGCATGCGTGACGACGGCATGCACGCCGGGCAGCGCGCGGGCAGCACGGGTGTCGATCCGCACGATGCGCGCATGCGGGTGCGGGCTGCCGAGGATGGCGCCGCGCAACTGCCCCGGCGCGATGCGGTCAGTCAGGTAGCCGGGATTGCCGGACAGCTTGGCGGCGGCGTCCGGGCGTGGCGCGGTGGCGTCGTCGGCGAGGCGCCGCGTGCGGTGCGGGGTGAAGTAGGGAGGCAAGGCGCTCATGGCGGCGTCAGCAGGCCGCAATGGCCCGCGATCAATCGGCTGGCGATGGTGGCCAGCGGGGGCGGCAGGGCGTCCAGGCAGGCGGCGCGCAGCGTGGCGAGATCGGGCGACGTGCGCGCGAGCAATGCCTCCACCGCATCGAGGCGCCGCACCGGCAGGTCTGGCGCGGCCACGGCGGCATGGCTCAGCGCGCGTCCCCGGCCGGCATCGTGCCAGCGCAGCGCCATGCGCAGCCGTGCCGGCGAGAAGGCCGCGCGGTAGCCCACTTTCTCGAACACCGCGTGCACGGCGCCGTGGCGACCCGCGCGCGGCAGGTGGAAGGCCACCATCAGCGGCCGCACCGGGCGTTGCAGGGTGTGCGCGAGCGGCTCGCGCCGGCCGTCGGCCAGTTCGGCTTCGGCATCGAGGGCGAGCAGCACCGGCGCGGCGTCGCCCATGCCCCAGCCAATATTGCCGC
Source organism: Cupriavidus sp. 2KB_3 (assembly GCF_052115685.1). Classification (NCBI taxonomy): domain Bacteria; kingdom Pseudomonadati; phylum Pseudomonadota; class Betaproteobacteria; order Burkholderiales; family Burkholderiaceae; genus Cupriavidus; species Cupriavidus sp. 2KB_3. The sequence continues at coordinate 239,048 of NZ_JBFRHD010000008.1, read as the reverse complement.
CGAGCGTGCCCAGATGCCGCACGCCGAGCGCGCCAAGCTGGGCGATGGCCTCCGCCAGCAGCGGCGCGTGGGTGCCCACCAGCGGGTGCCGCCGCACCGCTTCGAGCCGCGCGCCGGCGCCGATGCGCAGGCTGTCGGCGTCAACCTCCAGCGTAATCGGCCAGGTCTCGGGCCAGTGCTGGATATTGATATAGCAGACGTCGCGCGGCGCCAGGCGGGGCTCGTCCCATTCCTGCTGGATCAGCGTGCCACCGGCGATGAAGCGCGCGCGGGCACCAAGCTGATCGGCCAGTGCCTGGGCGGCTTGCGGCGACGCGGGCGTGACGAGTTCCATGATGTTGTGGGGCCGACCGGCGGTCTATCGGCCCGCCCAGAAGCGGCGCTGCGCCTCGGCGATCTCGGGCTCCATCTCGGGCACCGGGCCGATCAGGTCCACGGCCTTCTGGCAGTGATCGAACACGTAGCGCGACGGCACGCTCATGGTCGGGTTCTCGGCGTGGCTGCCCGTGCATTGCAGCAGCGCGTGCTCGGTCATGCCGAACACCACCCGGCCGATATTGGCCCAGTAGGCCGTGCCGGCGCACATGCAGCACGGCTCCACGGTGGTGTAGAGCGTGCAGCCCCACAGGTAGTCCGCCGGGAAGTTGGTGGCGGCCACGCGCGCGAGCGTGGATTCGGCGTGGTTCACCGTGTCGATGTTGCACTGCTCGAGCAGCACGGTTTCCTGGTCCGGGCCGACCAGGATCGCGCCGAACGGGTGGTGGCCCAGCGTCACGGCGCGCTCGGCCACCTGCTGGGCGCGGCGCAGGTGGCGGCGGATCTGTTCCGGCGTGGGTGGCAGGCCCTGGGCGGGCAGGGCTGTGGGTTCGGTCGTGGGCGTGGGCATGATCATGGTCTCCGCAGGTCTTCGTAATGGGATGGCCCGGCGCTCAGGCCCGGTTGCCCTGGCTCCACGGGAACAGCCGCTGGTAGGCCAGTTGCACCAGCCCGTAGAGCGTGAGGCTGCTGATGACCAGCAGGATCAGCGCGGCAAAGGCCACTGGCACCTTGAACGACGAGGTGGTGAACAGTATGAGGTAGCCCAGCCCCTTTTCGGCGGCGACGAACTCGGCCACCACGGCCCCGACGATGGCCAGCGTGATCGACACCTTGAGCGCCGCAAACACATACGGCACCGCGAACGGCATGCGGATCTGCCAGTACTGGCGCGCGGTGGTGGCGCGCAGCGAGCGCGACAGCTCCACCAGCTCCGCCGGCACCGACGCCAGCCCCAGCGCCGTGGACACCACCAGCGGGAAGAACGCGATCATCGTCGTGATGACCACGCGCGGCAGCACCCCGGCGCCGAGCGTGACCACGATGATCGGCGCCACGGCCACGATCGGCGTGGACTGGATCACCACCAGCCACGGCATGACGATGCGCGACAGCAGCGGCGAGCGCGTGATGGCCACGGCCAGCGGCAGCGCAAGGCAGATCGCCACGACGTAGCCGGCCAGCGCCGCCTCCAGCGTGGCGGCCAGATGCTCGATCCAGCGCGCCGCGCCGAGTTCGGTGGCGGCCCGCGCGATCACGCTGGGCGCCGGGAGGATGTACTCGGGCACGTGCAGCAGGCGGCAGCCCGCTTCCCAGAGGATCAGCACGAGCACGAAGACGCACAGGCTGGCGTGGCGGTTCAGGAACGCTGTCATGGCGGGGGCCGATAAGTGGAGCCGATTACTGGGGGCGATTACTGGGGCTTGTGGCTGAAGACTTGCATGCGGATGTCGTTGGCCATCCGCGTGAAGACCGGGTCGGCCAGCGTGGCGAGGTTGCGCGGGCGCGGCAGCGGCACGTCGATGATGTCCGCCACGCGCCCGGGGCGCGCGCTCATGACCACGATGCGGTCTGAGAGCAGCAGCGCCTCCTGGATCGAATGGGTGACGAAGACCACCGTCTTGGGCCGCTCGTTCCAGATCCGCAGCAGCTCGAAGCTCATCTCGTCGCGCGTGAGGGCGTCCAGCGCCGAGAACGGCTCGTCCATCAGCAGGATGTCGGGGTCGTGCAGCAGCGAGCGCGCAATCGACACGCGCTGCTGCATGCCGCCGGACAGCTCGTCCGGCCGCTTGTGGCCGAAGTCGCCCAGGCCGATCATCGCCAGCAGCTCGCGCGCCCGGGCCTGGTCGCGCGCATCCACGCGGCCGTACTTGTGGCGCATCGGGAAGGTGATGTTGTCCAGCACGCTGAGCCACGGCAGCAGCGTCGGCTTCTGGAACACGATGCCGATCTCGTCACGCGGCTCGGTGACCGGCATGCCGAAGATCGACACCTCGCCGCTGGTAGGCCGCAGCAGTCCCGCAATCAGCCGCAGGATGGTGGACTTGCCGCACCCGGACGGCCCGATCAGCGAGACGAACTCGTGCCGGCGCAGGTGCAGGTCCACCCCTTGCAGCGCCGTGACGGGACTGCCATCGCGGGAGACAAAGGTTTGCGTGACCGTGTTCAGGTCGATGACAGTTTGCATGGGCCTCGGCGGTTGCCTTACTGGGTCAGGAAGCGGCGGTCGACCAGGGTCTCGGGGTCTACCTTGGCCGGCGCGTACTGCATCGACTGCGCCACCCAGCCCCAGGTGGCGGCGAGCAGCTTGGGGTTGAACCTGCCGGCGCCATCGCGCTTGCTGATGTCGTTGCGCAGCAGCGGGATCGACGATTCGAATTCGGCCTTGACCACGGCCACGTCCGCCTCGGGCACGGCCGCCTTGAGCGCCTCCGCCGCCTGCTGCGGGTGCTGGATCGAATAGTCGAGCGACTTGTTCAGCGCGCGCAGGTAGCGCTTGAGCACGTCGGGGCGCTCGGCGATGGTCTTGTCGCTGGCCAGCACGGACCAGCCGTAGCCGTCGAGGCCGAAGCGCGTCCACGGCAGCACCGACAACTCCTGGTTGGCCTGCTTGAGCACCGCGCCGAAGGCCGGCGCCACGGTCACCCAGTTGATGGTGGCGTCCACGCGGCGCTGGGCCAGCATCGGCGCCAGCGTGGCCGGGTCGGCCTTGATGACCTTGATCTTGGCCGGGTCGATGCCGTTGCGTTGCAGCACCACCGGCCACAGCGCATTGGAGGACGAGAACGTCGGCATGGCCACGGTCTTGCCTTCCATGTCCTTGAGCGACTGGATCTTGCTGTCCGCGCGCGTGAACAGCGCGTCCGGCTGGTTGGAGTAGAGCGACATCACGGCCTTGACCGGGATCTTGCCCTCGGCGGCGGCCGTCATCAGCGCGGCGATGCCGCCGAAGCCGACATCGGCGGCGCCGGACGCGATCTTGGTCACCGCGTCGGCGGAGCCACGGCCCGGGAGGATCCTGACCTCCAGCCCTTCCTCCTTGAAGAAGCCCTGCTGCACGCCGGCATAGACGAAGGACTTGTCGCCGCCGGGCAGCCAGTCGAGCTGGACGGTGAGCTTGTCGATAGCTGGGGCGGCGTGGGCGGCGCCGGCACAGGCCAGCAGCAGCGAAGCGATGAGGGGGCGCAGGGTCATGGGAAAACTCCAGGGAACGGCATCGAGGAAAGGCGGGGCAGCAAGGCGTCGGTCAGGGCCTGGGGGCAGGCCAGTTGCGGCACGTGGCCGCAGTCGAGCGAAATCCGGTGGGCGCCCGGCGTGAGCGCCTGCATGCGCCGCTGGAGCGGCAGCGTGACGGAGCGGTCCTGCAGGCATTCGACATAGACACGCGGCACGCGGCCGAAGCGCGCGGCGCTGAGCGTGTTGCGCATGTCGCGGCCCGTGTCGGGCTGGGGGCACAGCCGCGCGGCGGCGGCTTGCGCGGCCTCGGGCGGGCAGTCGTGCAGGAAGATCTCGCGCGCGGCGGCGGGCGGCACGCGGCTGGTGGCGCCATCGGCATCCCATGCGAGGTGCGGCACGATGCCGGCGTAGTGGAAGCCGGCATCGGCGGCGCGGCATTGGGCGATCACGTCGCCGAAGCTGATGCCGGCGGGCAGCATCATGCCGGCGAGGTAGACCAGCGCGCGCACGCGGTCCGGCAGGGTTTCGGCCACCTGCGAGGCGGTCAGGCCGCCGCCGCTGTGGCCGAGGACGACGGCCGGGGCGTCCAGCGCGGCCAGCCGTGCGCACACGTGGGCGGTGTAGCCGGCGAGGGTGGCATCGGCCCGCCTTTCGGGGCTGCGGTCGTTGCCGGGCAGGTCCACGGCGTGCACCTGCCAGCCGGCGGCTTCGAGCATCGGCTGCCAGGCGGCGAAGGCCCAGCTGCCTTGCCAGGCGCCATGGATCAGGACGATGTGGGGGCGGGGCATCGACATGACCGGCTCAGCCGTAGGTGCGCCGGTAGCAGTCCATCAGATGCTGCTCCACGGTCACGGGCGGGTACTTGGCGGTCTCGCCTTCGGCACGGCAGGTCGGCAGGCAGGCCACCTCGTGCAGCGGGTTGCCGGTGAAGAAGAACGGTACCGAATAGCGCTCCCTGCCCGAGCGGTTGATCACCCGGTGCAGCGTGGAGACGTAGCGGTCATTGGTCCAGCGCGCGAACAGGTCGCCGATGTTGACGACGAAGGCGCCGGGCACGGGCGGGGCATCGATCCAGCTGGCCTGGAGGGCGTCCCAGACCTGCAGGCCGCCGGTCTCGTCCTGGAGCAGCAGGGTCACGCCGCCGAAGTCGGTATGTTCGCCGCAGCCCTTCTCGCCGGGCTGGGGCTGCGCCGGCTGGGGTGGGTAGTGCAGCAGCCGCAGCGTGGCGGAGGCGTCGTGCAGGTAGCCGTCGAAATGGTCCTCGGGGAGGTCCAGCGCCAGCGCCAGCCCGCGCACGACGGTGGCGCCCAGCGCGTACGCGTGCTGGTAGTACGCCTCCATCACGGCGCGGAAGGCCGGCAGGGTGGCGGGCCACTGGTTCGGGCCGGTGTTGAAGCGGCCGGCCAGCACGCGCGGATCGTCGGCGGCAATCTCGGCGCCGATATAGAAGCTTTCCTTCAGGTCGGGCGGCGCGCCGGCTTCCAGCGTCTGGGCGCGCAGCGGCTCATAGCCCCGGTTGCAGGGCGAGAGGCGCTTGTCCACGGCGAGCTTGTCGGCCATGCTCAGGTCGAAGAAGCGCTGGCTGGCCGCGAACACGCTGCGGATCAGCGCCGGGTCGATGCCGTGGTTCGTCAGGTAAAAGAAGCCGCGATGCGCGCAGGCATCGTGCAGCTGCGTGGCCACGGCGCGGCGCGCGGCGGGGTCCGCGCTGCGCAGTCCGGCGATGTCGATCAGGGGCAGGCTAAGCGAGGCGGAGGAGGCGGGGGCGGTGGCAGTCACGGTGAGCGGCGGGCCTCGAAGGCTGGGCGACGGATGCAGCCCAGTCTAGGGAGGTGCCACTGCGCTGGATAGCGCCGATTTTTGCGCGGGGCGATGCCGAAGTTAGAGCACCCCGGCGGGTAGCGCGGCGGGGGACGGGGTGGCTATGCGCTCATGCACTCAAGGCGTGCGCGAACGGCTCCGGGGATGCCTCGCTTTGGCGCGCCGTGGCACGCTCGCGGTGCGTGGCGGCGGGCTTGTGCAGCGCGAGGGCTTCCTCACGCTCGCGCGCCTCGATGGCCTCGGCGGCAATCCGGATGAAGGCATCCAGCGCCGGCGGCGGCGTGCGGCCGGCGCGCACGTAGACGCCAAGCTCCGAGCAGATCGGCGCGGGGGTGTCCAAGGGCACGTGCACCAGGCGCCCGTCGCGCAGTTCGCGCTCCAGGCCCAGCCGGCTCTGGAAGAAGATGCCCACGCCGCGTTCGACAAGGCCCTTCGCCAGTTCGATCGACGAGGTTTCCAGCAGCACCTGCAAGGCACGCTTGTGATGGGCGAGTACGGGCTGGAGCAGCGCGTGCATCGACAGCTCCGGCCGGGGCAGGATCAGCGGATAGGCCGCGCATTCGGCAAAGTCCACGTGTGGCAGGCCGGCCAGCGGATGGCCGGGCGGCACGATGGCGCCGAGCGCGAAACGCGACACCATGCACTGGCGCAGGCCATCGTGGCGGCGGATGGAGAAGCCGATGCCAAGGTCCGCCTCGCCATCGATCACGGCCTGGGCGGCCTGTTCGGAGCCGCAGATGCGCACGTCGATCTGGATGGTGGGGTAGCGCCGGTGCATCTGCGTCAGCATGGCGGGCATCAGGTCGGCATTGAGCCCCTCTACAGCCGCCACGCTGAGCGAGCCGCGCCGCACGCCGCGCAGCAGCTCCAGCTCGGTGGCCAGGCGCTGCTCGTCCTGCAGCACGGTGATCACGTGGCGCGAGAACACCTCGCCGGCCGGGGTCAGGCGCAGGCCGGTGGCCATGCGCTCGAACAGCGGGCTGCCGATCTCTTCCTCGAGCTGCAACAGCTGGCGGTTGATGGCCGACGAGGCCACGTGCAGCCGCCGCGCGGCCTCGCGGATGGAGCCGCAGCGGCGGATCATGTCGAAATACTTGATGGCGCGGGCGTGGATGTGCATGCCCGGATCGAGCATGCACCGTGCCAGCGCCGGGGGCGGCGCGCGTGCGGTTCGCCCCGCCCCCCGCCGATCAGCGGTCGGCGCGGATCGGGCCGTACTCCACCGGCACCCAGCTGTAGCCGCGCGCATCCTTGCGGATGTGGCCCAGGCCCGGGAACGGCATATGCGCGCCGGCAATCAGCCAGCCCTTGGCGGCGGCCTGCGCGAAGACCGCCTTGCGCGTCTTGATGGCCTGCTGCTGGTCCGAATCGAACTCGATCGACACCTCGGGGTGGGCCATCTGCACCGAATGGCTGTGGACGATATCGCCCCACAGCAGCAGCGTCTGGCCCTTCGACGTCACCAGGTAGGAGCTGTGCCCCGGCGTGTGGCCCGGCGTGCCGAGCACGCTGAAGCCGGGCAGCGGCTGCGCACCGTCGGCGTAGGTGTGAAGCGCGCCCTTGGCCTTGTAGGGCGCCAAGGCGTCCTGGGCCATCTTGAAGAACGGCTTCTTGTCCTCGGGGGCCTGCTGCGCAACGGCGTCGCTCAGCCAGTAATCGGCATCCTTCTGCGACGCCCAGACCGTGGCCTTGGGGAAGACCGCCGTGGTGCCCTGGGTCAGGCCGCAGGCGTGGTCGGGGTGCAGGTGGGTCAAGAGCACCGCGTCCACGTCCTCCGGCTTGTAGCCGGCGGCGCGGATGTTGTTGACCAGCCCGCCCATGGTCGGGCCGAAGCACTGCGCCGCGCCGGCATCCACGAGCACGAGCTTGTCCTGCGTATGCACCAGGAAGCCGTTGACGGCGGTCTGCACGCCGTTCTTGTCGACCACGAACATGCGCGCCATCAGCGACTGGAGATCCTTGGCCTGCATGCCCTTGAGGAGCTTGCTGCCGATATCGACGTAACCGTCATAGAGCGCGGTCACGACCACGTCGCCAACCTGCTGGCGATAGAAGCCGGGCACCTGCTCCTTGACCTGCGCGGGCGCGGCCGTGGCGGCAAGGCTGGCAAACATCAGGCTGGCCAGCGCGGCACGAACCAGCCGGCGCGAGGCCTGGGGGGCGAAGGCGAGGGATTTCATGGGAGACAGATCCTTCCTGGATGGGAGTGGTAGCGAATAGGGCAGGCAAGTTGCCGGAGGCCCATTCTAATGATCTGTTGGAAAATGCGCGCCGCGGGTCACGCGGGGGGGCGGGACGGCCGGAAGGGAGCCGCACGGAAGGGGGCCGCAAAGCCGCGGCCCAAAGCAAAAAGCCGCAATCCCGTGAAGGACTGCGGCTTTTCTAATAGATGGTGGCGAATCAGGGATTCGAACCCCGGACCTGCGGATTATGATTCCGTCGCTCTAACCGACTGAGCTAATTCGCCAACGAAGACCGCAATTATACCCACGCTTTGGCGCCTGTCAACACCCTCGTGACAGTTTTATGCAAGCTTCCGCAGGCCCCGGGGCGGCTGCCCAAAAAAATGGCAGATCCGTGGATCTGCCTGAGAAGGAGCGACCGGCCGTGTACTGCCTTGCGGTGCCGGTCTATCCTGAGCGCGGTTGCGTAGCGCTCAACCTGGATCTGGCTTTGGCTCAGTCGTTGGCGTAGATATCCACGTCCTTGGTCTCGCGGATGAACAGCGCGCCGATCACGAAGGTCATGGCGGCAATGATGATCGGGTACCAGAGGCCGTAGTAGATGTTGCCGTTCTGGGCCACCAGCGCGAACGAGATGGTGGGCAGCAGGCCGCCGAACCAGCCGTTGCCGATGTGATACGGCAGCGACATCGACGAGTAGCGGATCCGCGTCGGGAACATCTCCACCAGCATCGCCGCGATCGGGCCGTACACCATCGTCACGTAGATCACCAGGATGACCAGGATCACCAGCACCATGATCGTGTTCATCTGGGCCGGGTCGGCCTTGGTCGGGTAGCCGTGGGAGGCCATCGAGCCGGACACTTCCTTCTTGAACGCGGCGATCTTCGCCTTGCTCTCGTCGTCGAAGGCGCCCTTCACGACCGTGGCGTCGAACGCCTTGATCTCCTTGTCGCCGATCTTCACCGAGGCAGGCGTGCCGGCCGGGGCGTTGACCACCTCATAGCTGGCCGATGCCTGGGCCAGCGTGCGCTTGACGATGTCGCAGGAGCTGCGGAAGTCGATCTCGCGGGCGATCGGGCTGCCCTGGAACGAGCAGCTCTTCGGGTCGGCCGTGACCACGATCTGCGCGGACTGCTGGGCACGCTCCAGCGCCGGGTTGGCGTAGTGCGTCAGCGCCTTGAACAGCGGGAAGTAGGTCAGCACGGCGATGGCGCAGCCAAGCATGATGATCCACTTGCGGCCGATCTTGTCCGACAGCGCGCCGAAGAAGATGAAGAACGGCGTGCCGATCACCAGTGCGCCGGCAATCAGCAGGTTGGCCGTCTTGGCGTCCACCTTCAGCACCTGCGTGAGGAAGAACAGCGCGTAGAACTGGCCCGTGTACCAGACCACGGCCTGGCCGGCGGTCAGGCCGATCAGCGCCAGGATCACGATCTTCAGGTTGCGCCACTGGCCGAAGGCCTCGGTCAGCGGGGCCTTGGAGGTCTTGCCCTCGGCCTTCATCTTCTGGAAGGCCGGCGATTCGCTCATCGACAGCCGGATGTAGACCGACGTGGCGAGCAGCAGGATCGAGAGCAGGAACGGGATACGCCAGCCCCAGGTGTCGAAGTTCGGGCCGGTCAGCTCGCGCGTCAGCAGGATCACGATCAGCGACAGGAACAGGCCCATCGTCGCGGTGGTCTGGATCCAGGCCGTGTACGCGCCACGCTTGCCGTGCGGGGCGTGCTCCGCCACGTAGGTGGCCGCGCCGCCGTACTCGCCGCCGAGCGCCAGGCCCTGCAGCATGCGCAGCGCGATCAGGATGATCGGGGCCGCCCAGCCGATGGTGGCGTAGCTGGGCAGCAGGCCCACCAGGAAGGTGGAGAAGCCCATGATCAGGATGGTGACCAGGAACGTGTACTTGCGGCCGATCATGTCGCCCAGGCGGCCGAACACCAGCGCGCCGAACGGACGCACCAGGAAGCCCGCCGCGAAGGCCAGCAGCGCGAAGATGAACGCCGAGGTGGGGTCCAGGCCCGCGAAGAACTGCTTGGCGATGACCGCCGCCAGCGAGCCGTACAGGTAGAAGTCGTACCACTCGAATACCGTGCCAAGCGACGAAGCCACGATGACCTTCCGCTCCTCGCGTGTCATCGGCGTGTTTTGTGCACTGCCCCCCGGCATTGCCACGTTTTGCGCGTTTGCCATTATTGTCTCCTCCGTCTCATCGAAAGGGTTCCCCGTTGTCAGCGGCCACGCGTGTGCGGACCTCTGCATCGAAGTTGAGGAGGATTGTGGGAGGTGAAACTTACTGCGTTCTGACAGAAATGACGGGAATGGTGCCTAAATCGTCGGGGTATACGCTAGCGGGTGGCGTGGCTTGCGCGCCACCCCGTTTGCTGCACTGCGGCCCGCCGGAGCGCCGGGCGCGCCACGCAGCAGGTTGCGCGGGCGTCTTGCTATGCAGCATCGGCCCCTGCGGAGGGTCGAGGGGTGGGCGGCGCGCCCCGTGGAGCGGCATCGGCGCCGGCTGTCGCGGCAGGGTGGTCGTCAGGTTCGAACTCGTGGTCGGCGCGGTTCATGCGCCAGGCGTAGAGCGCGGCCATCGCCACGTAGACGATCAGCGCACCCTGGGCGCCCATCCAGAACGAGAAGGGCCAGCCGAAGAAGTCGAAGCGCAACTCCCGCGCGTACCAGCTCACCACGAACGACACCACGAACCAAACCACCAGCAGCGCGGCGATCCAGCGCCGGTTGTGGCGCCACGCGCGCCGCTCCTGCGGCGTCATGCGGTCGCGCGGGGTACGCCTCATGCCGGCTCCCCGGCGCCGGCGCCAGCGCCAGCGCCCGCGCGGCGCAGCGTCACCCGCAGCCGCGTGCCAGCCAGGCGGGGTGACGTCTGGTAGACGTGGTCGTCGATGGCCACCTCGCCGCCATGCTGCTGCACGATCTCGCGCACGATGGCGAGGCCCAGCCCGCTGCCCTCGGTATTGGTGCCGAGCACGCGGTAGAAGCGCTCCATCACTCGTTCGCGCTCGGTCGGGGCGATGCCGGGCCCGGTGTCCTCCACATCGAGATAGGCGAACGGCTCGAACGGATCGGCCGCCACGCGCACCGTGGCATGGCCGCCGGACGGCGTGTAGCGGATGGCATTGTCCAGCAGGTTGTTGAGCATCTCGGTCAGCATCAGGCGGTTGCCGGTGATGGTCACCGGGTGGTCATCGGCTTCCAGCCCCAGGTCGATGCGGCGCGCCCAGGCCTGCGGCAGCCAGTCCTTGACCACCTCGCGCGCCAGTGCGGTCAGGTCCAGCGGCGCCATGCCGCCCGCGCCGGCCAGGTTCTCCATGCGCGCCAGGGACAGCAGCTGCGTCACCAGGTGCGCGGTGCGTTCGGAACTGCCGGCGATCTGCGCCAGCGAGCGGCGCAGCTCCTCCGGGGACTGCTCGCGCTGCGCCAGCTCGGCCTGCATGCGCAGCCCGGCCAGCGGGGTCTTCATCTGATGCGCGGCATCGGCGATAAAGCGCTTCTGCGTCTGCACGGACTGGTCCAGCCGCGCCAGCAGGTCATTGAACGACGCCACCAGCGGCGTGATCTCCTGCGGCGCGGCGGTCTCGTCGATGGGGCTGGTATCGCCCGGGTTGCGCGCCCGGATGCGCTGCTGGATCGCCGTCAGCGGCGCCAGCCCGCGCGTGAGGCCGAACCAGACCAGTACCACGGCCAGCGGCAGGATCACGAACTGCGGCAGGATCACGCCCTTGATGATTTCGTTGGCCAGCCGCGCGCGCTTGTCGAGCGTCTCCGCCACCTGCACCAGCACCGGCTGGGAGCCGGCGCTCTTCAGGTCCACATAGGTATAGGCCACGCGCACGTCGTTGCCGGCCACGCGGTCGTCGCGCAGGGACACCAGCCCGGCATGGCCCTGGTCCTCCTCGGACGGCAGCGGCAGGTCGTGGTCGCCGGCCACGTACTCGCCGCGCTTGCCCACCACCTGGTAATAGATATTGTCGGTCTCGTCGGCACGCAGAATCTCGCGCGCGGAGAGCGGCAGCTGCAGCGTCACGCGCCCGTTCACTTCGCGCACCTGCTGGGACAGCACGATGGCGCTCGCCTCAAGCGCGCGGTCGAACGGGCCGTTGGCGATGGACTTGGCGACGAGGTAGGTGACCGCGATGCTCATCGGCCAGAGCAGCAGCAGCGGGGCGAGCATCCAGTCGAGGATTTCGCCGAACAGCGAGCGGGGCGAGGGATGGGCGGACGATTCTTCCAGGTGCGGCAGGGCGTCCGCCAGCGCGGCGTCCTCGGCGGCGGCATCGGCCAGGGTCGGCAGGGGCGGTGGCGGGTCCGGAAGGGCAGGCGGGCGGCCCCAGGGCAGTTTCAGCAGGCGCATGCCGCCACCGGATCAGCCATGCACCGCCGCCACCGGCAGGAACTTCTCCAGGCAGTAACCCAGGCCGCGCACCGTGGCGATGCGGATGCCGCCCACTTCAATCTTCTTGCGCAGCCGGTGCACGTAGACCTCGATGGCGTTGTTGCTGACTTCCTCGCCCCACTCGCAGAGGTGGTCCACCAGCTGTTCCTTGGAGACCAGCCGCCCGCAGCGCGTGAGCAGGATCTCCAGCAGGCCGATCTCGCGCGCGGACAGGTCCAGCATCTGCTCGTTCAGATAGGCGATGCGGCCGACCTGGTCGAAGGCCAGCGGCCCGTGGCGCATCAGCGTGGCACCGCCGCCCGCGCCACGCCGCACCAGCGCGCGCACGCGCGCCTCCAGCTCGGACAGCGCGAAGGGCTTGGCCATGTAGTCGTCGGCGCCCAGGTCCAGGCCCTTGACCCGCTCGTCCACGCCGTCGGCGGCGGTCAGGATCAGCACCGGCAGCATCGCGCCACGCGTGCGCAGGCGCTTGAGCACCTCCAGGCCGGGCATGCGAGGCAGGCCGAGGTCCAGGATCAGCAGGTCGAAGTGCTGGGTGGACAGGGCCGAATCGGCTTCCACGCCGTTGGCGACGTGGTCGACGGCGTAGCCGGAATGCCGCAGCGAGCGCGTGAGCCCGTCTGCCAGCACGTCGTCATCTTCCGCAATCAGAATGCGCATGGTTGTCTCCACCCTGTTGCCAGCATCGCACGCCACGCGGTTGCGGAACCGGTGGGGCTTGCCAAGCATACTGTTTTTTTATACAGTACCCGACATTCCGCAGGCTGCCTTGTGGGCAGTCGGGTCGGGTCGCACGCCAGATCACTTTTCAGGCCGATTTCCGTCGGAAATTGCTTAAAAATCAGGCGTCGCGCCGCATGCGGCCTATTTATACACCATTGACTGAAGGACGACCATGGACGACAAGAAGGCCGGCGCCGGCGTGAGCGCTGAGAAGCAGAAGGCGCTTGCCGCCGCGCTCTCCCAGATCGAGAAGCAGTTCGGCAAGGGCTCGATCATGCGTCTGGGCGATGGCGAGATCGAAAAGGACATCGAGGTAGTGTCCACCGGCTCGCTGGGGCTCGATATCGCGCTGGGCGTCGGCGGCCTGCCGCGCGGCCGCGTGGTGGAGATCTATGGTCCGGAATCGTCGGGCAAGACCACGCTGACGCTGCAGGTAGTGGCCGAGATGCAGAAGCTGGGCGGCACGTGCGCCTTTATCGACGCGGAACACGCGCTGGACGTGAACTACGCCGGCAAGCTGGGCGTGAACGTGGGCGACCTGCTGATCTCGCAGCCGGACACCGGCGAGCAGGCCCTGGAAATTACCGACGCGCTGGTGCGCTCGGGCTCGATCGACCTGATCGTGATCGACTCGGTGGCCGCGCTGGTGCCGAAGGCCGAAATCGAGGGCGAGATGGGCGATTCGCTGCCCGGCCTGCAGGCCCGCCTGATGAGCCAGGCGCTGCGCAAGCTGACCGGCACCATCAAGCGCACCAACTGCCTGGTGATCTTCATCAACCAGATCCGCATGAAGATCGGTGTGATGTTTGGTTCACCTGAAACGACCACTGGCGGCAACGCGCTGAAGTTCTACGCCTCGGTGCGCCTGGACATCCGCCGGATTGGCTCGATCAAGAAGGGCGACGACGTCATCGGCAACGAGACCAAGGTCAAGGTGGTGAAGAACAAGGTGTCGCCGCCGTTCCGCGAGGCGTTCTTCGACATTCTCTACGGCCAGGGCATTTCCCGGCAGGGCGAGATCATCGACCTCGGCGTGGATGCCAAGATCGTCGAGAAGTCGGGCGCCTGGTACAGCTACAACGGCGAGAAGATCGGCCAGGGCAAGGACAACGCGCGCGAATACCTGCGCGAGAACCCGGATATCGCCGCTGAGATCGAGAACAAGGTCCGTGCGGCGCTGGGCGTGGTGGCGATGAACGCCGCGGCCGTGGCCGCACCGGCCGAAATCGAAGGCTGAGGCGGATCTTTCTCCGCCCCTCGGAAGCCGTCGCAGATCGTGCGGCGGCTTTTTTTATGGGTACTGCATTGTCGATGACCTCCTGATGGCTGGCTCCCGCCCCCCGCTCTCGCTGAAGGCCCGCGCCGTCGGCTACCTGTCGCGCCGCGAGCACAGCCGCGCCGAACTGCGGCGCAAGCTGGCGCCGCATGCCGAGACGCCCGAGGAGGTGGACACCCTGCTCGACGCGCTTGAGCGCGAGAACTGGCTGTCGAACGACCGGTTCGTCGATAGCCTGGTCCATCGCCGCGCCAGCCGCTATGGCGCCGCCCGGGTGATGCAGGAGGCCAAGACCCATCAGCTTGGCAACGAACAATTGCACGATCTTCAGGATCGACTGCGGGAAACCGAGGTCGAGCGGGCCCGGGAGGTCTGGCGCAAGCGCTTCGGCACAGCCCCGGATTCCCCGGAGGCGCGGGCCAAGCAGATCCGCTTCATGGTCGCGCGCGGCTTCTCGCGCGCCGTGGTCGGCAAGATCATCCGCGGCGCGGAAGATGACGAATGAGGTGACGATTGCGCCGCGTAGACCGCTGTATACCTGCGTGCGCAACAGGGATTTTGTGATCCGGCGCCGGGCGTTGCGGCGCCGCACCACTGGCCGTGTCGCCGGGCACGATCGCGGCCCGCCAGCCCTTGCCGCGCCGTGGTTCGGCGTTGTTACCGGCGCAACAATTCGCCCCCGACATTCCATATCGCAGGATGTTCCCGGTCAAAGCGGCGCGGCATGTTAAACTCTCCCGGTTTTCCGGCCTTGGCGGCCGTGCGGCTGTCGGCCGTCCCGCCCCGGCCGTGAGTTTGCCCCCGGTCACAGCCTCAACATCCCGCGTCAGCCCCAGCTGTCATGCCACTTTCCCCGCCTGCCAACCGCACCTTGCGTCATCGCCGTGCCATCACGGCGGAAGCGTATGCGCGGGAAGACGGCCTGTGGGACATCGAGGCGCGCCTCACCGACACCAAGCCACGTGACATCGAACTCGCCGGCGGCGGCATCCGCCCCAATGGCCAGCCGCTGCACGACCTATGGCTGCGCGTGACGATCGACCTCCGCATGAACGTGGTGGATGCCGAGGCCTGCTCCGATTGGGTGCCGTATCCGACACATTGCGACACGATCGGCCCGGCCTACCGGAAGCTGATCGGCCTGAACCTGACGAAGGGGTTCCGCAAGGCGGTGCGCGAGCGGCTGTCCGGCGTGGCCGGCTGCACCCACCTGACCGAGCTGGCCGGCGTGCTGCCGACTGCCGCCATCCAGGCCTTTGCCGGCGATGTCTTCAATGTGCGCGACGGCGCCACTGTCAACGATCCGAATCCCGAACCGCCTTACCAGCTCCATGGATGCCACGCGCTCCATTTCGAGGGCGAGGTGGTTCGCCAGTTTTACCCGCGCTGGTATGGCTACCAGCCGGCACCGAAGGCCGGCGCTGCGGCGTCATCGTCCCAGACCGCGTCACGCGCCGATGCTCCGGCATCGGGCGGCGACACCCTGGCCCACCGGCCCAACGGAACCTCGGGCTGACCGTCACGGTCCGCCCACAGGAACAGCGAGAGACGAATCGTCTCCCCCATTTTTCCCATCCCTTTACGCCTACCCGAAAGGAAACACGCATGAATATCCATGAGTATCAAGGCAAGGAAATCCTGCGCAAATACAATGTGCCGGTTCCGCGCGGCATCCCGGCTTTCTCGGTTGAAGAAGCCCTGAAGGCGGCTGAGCAGCTCGGCGGTCCGGTGTGGGTCGTCAAGGCACAGATCCACGCAGGCGGCCGCGGCAAGGGCGGCGGCGTGAAGGTGGCCAAGAGCATCGAGGACGTCAAGACCTACGCCACCAACATCCTGGGCATGCAACTGGTGACGCACCAGACCGGTCCGGAAGGCAAGAAGGTCAACCGCCTGCTGATCGAAGAAGGCGCTGACATCAAGAAGGAACTGTACGTGTCGCTGGTGGTGGACCGTGTCTCGCAGAAGGTGGCCCTGATGGCCTCCAGCGAAGGCGGCATGGACATCGAGGAAGTGGCCGCGCACAGCCCGGAAAAGATCCACACGCTGATCGTGGACCCGGCCGTGGGCCTGCAGGACGCCGAAGCCGACGACATCGCACGTAAGATCGGCGTGCCGGACGCCAGCCTGCCGCAAGCACGCCAGGCACTGCAAGGCCTGTACAAGGCGTTCTGGGAAACCGACGCTTCGCTGGCCGAAATCAACCCGCTGATCCTGACCGGCGACGGCAAGGTGATCGCCCTGGACGCGAAGTTCAACTTCGACTCCAACGCGATGTTCCGTCACCCGGAAATCGTGGCCTACCGTGACCTGGACGAAGAAGACGCCAACGAAATCGAGGCCTCGAAGTTCGACCTGGCCTACATCTCGCTGGACGGCAACATCGGCTGCCTGGTGAACGGCGCCGGCCTGGCCATGGCCACCATGGACACCATCAAGCTGTTCGGCGGCGAGCCGGCCAACTTCCTGGACGTGGGCGGCGGTGCCACCACCGAGAAGGTGACCGAAGCCTTCAAGCTGATGCTGAGCAACCCGAACGTGGAGGCCATCCTGGTCAACATCTTCGGCGGCATCATGCGCTGCGACGTGATCGCCGAAGGCGTGATCTCGGCCTCGAAGGCCGTGCAGCTGGGCGTGCCGCTGGTCGTCCGCATGAAGGGCACCAACGAAGACCTGGGCAAGAAGATGCTGGCCGAGTCGGGCCTGCCGATCATCTCGGCGGACACGATGGAAGAAGCCGCCCAGAAGGTTGTGGCCGCTGCCGCTGGCAAGTAAGCCGAAGCCGATACGCCAACAAATGCAAGCGCGCGGTGCGCAGGCCCTGCCCGCGCCGCGCGACGCCAAGCAAAGGATTACAGCATGTCGATTCTGATCAACAAAGATACCAAGGTCATCACCCAGGGGATTACCGGCAAGACCGGCCAGTTCCACACCCGTGGCTGCCGCGACTACGCCAACGGCAAGAACGCCTTCGTGGCGGGCGTGAACCCGAAGAAGGCCGGCGAGGACTTCGAGGGCATTCCCATCTACGCGAGCGTGAAGGATGCCAAGCAGGCTACCGGCGCCACCGTGTCGGTGATCTACGTGCCGCCCGCCGGCGCTGCTGCCGCCATCTGGGAAGCCGTTGACGCCGATCTGGACCTCGTGGTCTGCATCACCGAAGGCATTCCCGTCCGCGACATGATGGAAGTCAAGGACAAGATGCGTAAGCAGAACAAGAAGACCCTGCTGCTGGGTCCGAACTGCCCGGGCCTGATCACGCCGGACGAGATCAAGATCGGCATCATGCCGGGTCACATCCACAAGAAGGGCCGCATCGGCGTGGTGTCGCGCTCGGGCACGCTGACGTACGAAGCCGTGGGCCAGCTGACCGCGCTGGGCCTGGGCCAGTCGTCGGCCGTAGGCATTGGTGGCGACCCCATCAACGGCCTGAAGCACATCGACGTGATGAAGATGTTCAACGACGATCCCGACACCGACGCCGTGGTCATGATCGGTGAGATCGGCGGCCCGGACGAGGCCAACGCCGCTTACTGGATCAAGGACAACATGAAGAAGCCGGTGGTTGGCTTCATCGCTGGTGTGACGGCGCCCCCGGGCAAGCGCATGGGCCACGCCGGCGCGCTGATCTCGGGTGGTGCGGACACCGCCCAGGCCAAGCTGGAAATCATGGAAGCCTGCGGTATCAAGGTGACCAAGAACCCGTCGGAGATGGGCCGCCTGCTGAAGGCGATGCTGTAAATCATGCGTCACATCCCGCGCCATGGCGTGCCGGACCGGGCGCCTGGCGTGTGGTGATTGCATCGCATTGCCCCCGCTTGCCGGGGGCAATGTCATTCTGGCGAGACGTTGACCTAGGGTATTTCCCGAGCCGCCTGCCGGAAGGTTGAAACCGAATCGAAAGGTTCGTGCGATACATCTCCATGTCTGTAAGTTCAGACATCCAAAAGTTCGCAGTGGCGCCGCCTGCCGGGCGGTCGGCGAACGTGGAATAAACCTAGAAATTCGAGGAGTCTTGCCGTGGAATTGTTGTCGAGCAGCGCATTCTGGATTGCGCTGGGATCCATCATCCTGACCAATATCGTGCTGTCCGGCGACAACGCCGTGGTGATCGCGCTCGCCTCGCGCAACCTGCCGCCGGCCCAGCAGAAGAAAGCCATTTTCTGGGGCAGCGCCGCCGCCATCATCATGCGGGTGGTGCTGACCGTGGCGGCCGTGAAGCTGCTGACGCTGCCGTACCTCAAGATCGTCGGCGCCATCCTGCTGGTCTACATCGGCGTGCAACTGCTGACCGGCGATGACGACGAGGAAGGCCACGACGCCAAGGACAACATCTGGCAAGCCATCCGCACCATCCTGATTGCCGACCTGGTGATGTCGCTGGACAACGTGGTGGCCGTGGCCGCCGCCGCCCAGAAGGGCCCCGAGGGCAGCCAGCTGATGCTGCTGGTGCTGGGCCTGGGCCTGTCGATTCCGCTGATCGTGTTCGGCAGCACCATCCTGCTGAAGGTGATGGAGCGCTTCCCGATCATCATCGTGCTGGGCGCCGCGCTGCTGGGCTACCTGGCCGGCGAGATGCTGGTGAGCGACCCCGTGGACGCCGAGTGGTTCCAGGTGCATGTGCCGCACGCCCATCTGGTGTTTGGCTTGGTCGGGGCCGTGCTGGTGGTGCTGGTGGGCAAGCTGCTCAAGCGCCGGAGCGCGCAGGTGGCCTGACACCCCTGACTCGCAGTCTCGTATTGCCTGAAACGGGCGGCCGATCTGGCCGCCCGTTTTTCTTTGGCGGCGCCGGCGCAACAGCGGCCTGTAGGCGCCCACGCCACGAATTCCTGCGGATTTCCAAGCAATTCCCACAAGCCTGTGGGAATTGTCGGAGATCAATCGGAGCAGGGGGCTGACCTCCCGATCATGGGTGCCGTGCCGGTGCGCAACGCCGCGCGGCACGGACATCAACCATCACCATGAAAAGGGTCAATATGCAACGCAAGCCTTCCGCACGCCGCCATCGCGGCTTCACGCTGATCGAACTGATGATCGTGGTGGCGATCATCGGCATCCTCGCCGGGGTTGCCATTCCGCAGTACCAGGACTACGTGGCGCGCTCGCAGTTCGCCGAGGGACTGAGCCTGGCGTCAGGGCAGAAGCCGGCGGTGATCGAAACGTTCTCCTACGGCGGCACCTGTCCCAGCAACGCCAGCGGGGCGGCGGACGGGATTCCGCTGGCGACCAGCATCGCCGGAACGTACATCAAGAGCGTGGTCACGGGCGGCACGCCCACGGCTGCGGGCGGCTGCACCATCGTTGCCAACTTCAAGGACGCGGGTATCGCCAAGGGGCTGGTGGGCAAGTCCATGACGCTGCGCATGACCGGCGCGGACCAGGGCGCCGTGGCATGGCAGTGTGAATCGGGCGCTGACCGGAAGTACCTGCCCAAGGCGTGCCGCCACGTGGCGGCTGCGGCGGCGGCCAGTCCGGCCTGATCTGCGCACCGGCGGCTGACGGCGGCTGACCGAGGGTGGGACCGCTCCTATCCTCGGTCGGCATCGAAAAAATCGGGTTGAAATGCGCCGATTCTGGTGCATTTCCATCAGAGTGAATCAACGTCCGGCGGTTTGCGCGCGATCAAATTCATGGCGCGCAGCCCGCCACAGCATACGACCCCAGTCATCGCGTCGATGACGACAACCAGAAAGGGGGTCCTATGCAACACACCAACACCTATCCACGGCGGCTTGGCCGTCTTGTGCGCGGGGCCACGCGCGCCGGCTTCACACTGATCGAACTGATGATCGTGGTGGCGATCATCGGCATCCTGGCCAGCCTTGCCATTCCGCAGTACCGCGACTACGTGGGGCGGGCCCAGTTTGCCGAGGCGCTGACGCTGGCGTCCGGCCTGAAGACGTCGCTGGTGGAGGCGTACGTGAGTTCGGGATCGTGCCCGGACAACAAGACCGCCAACAACTCCGGGCTGCCCCTGAGCTCGACCATCAATGGCCGTTACGTGGCATCGGTGGAAACCAAGGCCAATGGCGTGGTGGGTGACGCTGGCGGGTGTGTGATCACGGCCCGGTTCCGGAGTGACGTCTCGCGCGCGCTGGCCGGCAAGCATGTGGAGTTGGAACTGAAGGGCTCCGAGGGCTCGTTCACCTGGGATTGCTTCTCCAACGTGGACCACAAGCTGATGCCGAAGTCCTGCAGCGTGCGGGGATCGAGCTCCACCCCGGCCTGAGGCGGTGCGCCATGGACTGCCGCAAGCTTCGTCCACAGCAGGCAGGCTTTTCGCTGATCGAGCTGATGATCGTGGTGGCGATCATCGGCATCCTGGCCAGCCTCGCCATGCCGCAGTACCGCGCCTATGTGGCGCGGGCCCAGTTTGCCGAGGGGCTGTACTTGCTGGGTGGGTTGAAGGTCTCGGTGCTGGAGACATATGTGCTTTCCTCACAATGTCCCGACAACACCGGGGAGAACGATACCGCCTTGCCGCCGGCTGCAACCATTAACGGAAAGTACGTGGAGCGCGTGGTGGCCCAGTCCATGGGCCAGGTTTCAGACGGCGGCGGGTGCTTTCTGCGGGCGTATTTCCGGGAGGATGCGTCGCCGCTGCTCCGGGGCAAGTTCGTGGAGCTTGAGTTGACCGGGACCGGCAAACCGTCTGAAGGCTACGCTGGCGGCGGTGCGGCGTCCTGGGACTGTTATTCGAATACCCGAGAAAATGTGCGGCCTAAGGCATGTCGGTACCGGTGGGGCTATACGCCTGAGGCTTGATGCGCCCACGCCGGTCCACTGCAAAACTTTGGCAGTCCCGTAGACACAAAATGTGACAAATTTTGTTGATTGGCCATCCCTTGGAATCGTAAATCGGCCAAATTTTGTCACTCCCCCATGAGATTATCGGCATTTGCCTGCCTGGCACACTCCCTGCTTTAGGGGTAATGCATCACATGCAAGCAGATGTTTCTTTCTGTAACGAAAATCTCATCGAGGGGTCAATCCTTATGCAACGGGTACAACAAATCAAAAAACTGGGCCGCCAAGCCCAGAAGGGTTTCACGCTGATCGAACTGATGATCGTGGTTGCGATCATCGGTATCCTGGCTGCCATTGCGATTCCGCAATATCAATCGTATGTGGCAAAGTCGCAGGTCAATCGCGCCTACGCCGAGCTGAACGCCTACAGAACCGCTATTGAAGACAACCTTAACCGCGGCAACGCTATCAAGTTCGCGGACACCGATATCGGCTATGTTCAGTCGACGTTGACCAAGACTGCTAATGTGTTCGACTTCAGCGCGGGCGATGGCTCGGGCTCTGCTGTAGCTGTTCTGGACGGCAATGCAAATACGTCAGTCCTGGGCACGACGATCACCTTGTCCCGTGACACCGCTGGCCTTTGGACGTGCAAATTCACGACCACGCCGAAGGCATTCGATGCGACGTGGAAGCCGGGCAACTGCACCTAAATCGAACGCGGCCTCTTCAGCGTGGAAATCTAATCAAACGCTGCTTTCCTCAGCGTGGTGATGAAAAAGCGCCTTCGGGCGCTTTTTCTTTTCCTGCTTCCGTAAGCCGCCAAGCTATCATGGCGCCTTTCCTTCCCCTCGCGCCCGCATGCCGCCATCCAGGGCTTTGCTTCCGGGGTCGGCGATCATCGCCGCCTTTACCCTCCCGCTGCTGGTTTCGAAGCACACGCTTCCGCTCGCCACCTTCTATGGCGAATGGACGGCCGGCGTGCTCGGTGTCGCGCTGGTCTGTCTGCTGGCCTTCCGGCGTTCGGCCGACACCCCCCTAGCCCCCTGGATCGTCCTGCTGCCGCTCTGGCTGATCCTCACCACGCTCGTCCAGTCCGCCGCCGGCATGGCCGATATCACGGGCAGCCGCTTCACCACCCAGATCGTGCTCGCCCTCGGTGCCGCCATGATGGTCGCCGCGTGGCGCCTTGGGCAGGGGTTTTCCACCGAGGAACGGGCCGAGATTGTCGATGCCATCGCCATCACCTTCCTCGCTGCCGGGCTGCTCGGCACGCTGGCGCAGTGGATCCAGGTCTTCCATATGGAAGACCAGATGTTCGGCCTCGTTTCGGTATATTTCTACGACACCAACCGCCGGCTGTGGGGCAACCTGAACCAGCCCAACCATCAGGCGACGATCCACGGCTTTGGCCTCGTTGCCGCGATCTGGCTGGCGCGGCGGGAGCGGCTTGGGTTTGCGGCATGGCTCGCCGCCGTGCTGCTGCTCGAGTCGGGCATCGCGCTGACCGGCTCGCGCACCGGTCTTGTCCACGTTGGGCTGGCCGCCATCTATGCCCTGATCGCCGCCGCCATGGCGCGCGGCGAGCGGCGCGGCCCGAATCCGATGGCGCGCCCGCCCGGTCTGGTGCTTGCCGCCGTGCTGTTGATTGTCGGCATCGTGGTGCTGCAACCGGTCATCAAGAGTGCCGGGCAGGCGTTCGACTGGCGATTATTCGATACCGTCGCGCAACTGAAGGCCGGCGATCAGGTCTCGGCGCGCGGCGCGCTGTGGGCACATGCCATCGCCATGTTCCGATCGCATCCGCTGCTCGGCGTGGGTTACGGGGAGTTCGGCTGGGCGCAGTTCCAGCAGATGTCGCAACTGCGCGTGACGGCCGAGATGTCCCTGCACGCCCACAACGCCGTGCTCGATTTGCTGGCGAAGACCGGTTTGATGGGCACGGCGGGCGTGGGGGTGCTGCTGCTGGCGTGGCTGTGGCGCGTGGTGCGAAGCCGGCTGTGGCGCGCGGCGTCGGCGGAGCGCCCGCAGACCGTGGTGATCCTGCTCTGGCTGGCGATGGTCGGCGCGCATTCGATGCTCGAATACCCGCTCCATTACCTCTACTTCTTCCTGCCGTTCTGCTTCCTGCTGGGATGGCTGGAGCCGTCCGGCTTCGGAAAACGGCGAGTCCCCAAGCTGGTGGCGATGGGCATCGGCATCGCCTTCGTCGCGCTCTCGGCCATCATCCTGACCACGCTCTGGCAGGACTACCGCCGCGTGGAGGCGCGCGAGTATGCGAGCGATGAACGGCGCGATGGCCTGCCGATGCCGCGCCACTGGTTCCGCCAGCACGCCGCGTCGGAGGCTATCGAGCGGACCGTCATCACCGCCCAGAATGCCGTTGAATTGCTACCCGCGCACCTCGATGCGCTGCACCTGCTGCCCACCCCGAACCTGATCGGCCGCACCGCGTGGCTACTGGCGCTGACCGGCCAGCCAGAGCGCGCGCGGCTGTGGATGGATCGCCTGCGCTATTACTATCAGGGCGACGAAGCCGCACAGTTCAACACGCTGGACAACGCCTGCGAGGAAATGGACGAGGCGCACCGTCCGCGCGACTTCTGCGCCTGGGTGCGCGTACGCGCCCGGCAGGGCCACGGCTGATCAGAAAATCAGCCGTGACCAACGCCATCAGCACAATCAGCAACATCAGCACCATCAGCGCACGTAGCCGGGCGGCGGAGGCGGGGGATAGTAAGGCTGGTAGTTCGGCGGCGGCGCCGCGTAGCTGGAGGCGCGCGGCGTGGACACCATCTGGCCGTACACCGGCACGCGGTTGCCGCTGGCGTACATGCACTGGACGTAGGCGGCGTCGTACTGCCGTTGCGAGCCATATCCCGCGTTATACGAGTTGCCGGCCCCCACGGCAGCGCCGGTGAGCAGGCCCACGCCGGCCCCGACGGCCGCACCCGAACCCCCGTCGAATGCCGCCCCGGCCGCCGCGCCGAGCGCCGTGCCGATGGCCGTGCTGCCCACGGCCGCCGTGTTCGATGCCTGCTGGGCGCTCACGCCGCCCACCTGGCCGAGCGCGAACTGGCGGCAGTTGTAGTCATCGCCACGGAACTGGTCGAAGGTCTTGCCGGTGCCCGGCAGCGCCATCACGCTCGGGCCGGACGGCATGACCGCGCAGGCGCCAAGGCCCAGCGTGCCAGCCAGCAACAGGGGAACGAGGCGCAGATTCATGACGTCGCTCCCGGAACATGGCCCTGCGGCGTGGTGGACGAAGACGGCGTGGGCGGCACCCGCTGCCAGCCGGTGGGACATTCGCGGACGTAGGGGTAGAAGCCCTCGGGCGAGTCGCAGTGGTACCACCAGGCGTTCGGCGAGTCATTCGGCGCGCCGCTGGCCGATGGCGCGGGCACCGGATTGCCATCCGCGCCCTGTTCGATGTACTGCGGCGGATTCGGCGCCGGCACCGCGACGACAGCGGGCGGATAGTAGCCGGGCGCGTAATAGGGGCCATAGGCATAGGGTCCCCAACCGGGCCCCCAGCCTGGACCCCAGCCGGGTCCCCATCCTCCCCAGCCCGGTCCCACATAGACACCCACGCCGACGCGCGCGCGCCCCCCGTGGTAGTGCCCGCCGGCGATGGCCGATGTGCTGACGGCGGCCGTGGCCACCGCCGCGAAAGCCAGGGCGATCTGGCAAAGCTTGCGCCCGTTCATGATGTGTACCCCTACCCAATGTGCTGCATGCGTGCCGGCGACATCCCGAAAGCGGCGCTTCCGGCGTTGCGGCCTGTTACCTAAGCCTTCCCCTCAACGCTTGACCCGCCCGATCCGTGGACGGGCCCCGCCAGGCCTTGCTGGTATTCAATACCAATTTTTCCGGAAGTGGCGCCGGCGCGGGGGACTTGGAAATGCGGCGTTACCTTTATTACGGGCGGGACAATGGGGCGATAGGGGGCGACACGGGGGCGATAGGGGGCGACACGGGGGCGACAGGGGGCGACACGGGGGCGATAGGGGGTGACCCGGGGCGACACGCACCCCGATCAGCCCGCCACCCAGTCCCCCGACTTGCCGCCATGCTTCTCCAGCAGCTTCACGTTGCCGATCACCATGCCCCGGTCCACCGCCTTGCACATGTCGTAGATGGTCAGCAGGGCCACCTGCACGCCGGTCAGCGCCTCCATCTCCACCCCGGTCTGGCCGTGGGTTTCGGTGCGTACCACGCAGGCGATAGTGGAACTGGGCCCGTCCAGCGCGAAATCGACGGCTACCTTGGTCAGGCCGATGGGATGGCAGAGCGGGATCAAGTCAGACGTGCGCTTGGTCGCCATGATCGCGGCCACCCGGGCGATGCCGAGCACGTCGCCCTTTTTGGCGGTGCCGTCGCGCACCAGCGCGAAGGTGTCCGGCAGCATGGTGATGGTGCCGGTAGCCACCGCCACGCGATGGGTGCTGGCCTTGTTGCCGACATCGACCATATGGGCTTGTCCGGCGGTGTCGAAGTGGGTGAGCTGGCTCATGGCGTCAGAATTCGAGGAATGAAATGGCGCCCGTCGCAATCCGGGGAGGCAACGCGGGCCAAGGAGTCTGCCGGATTGGGAACGCGCGGCGGAGGCCGCTATCATAGCAATATGCCCAAGACCTCCTGGCGCCGTCGCCTGCCCGCTCCGGCGCGCGCCGCCGACACCGCTCCCGCTGCTTTGGCCGCCCCCGCCATGCGCGCGTCACTTGCCCGTGCCGTGGCGGCCGCGCTCGTGCTGACCATGGCCGCGCCGGCCTGGCCGCAGGGCTTGACTTTGCCCGCCTCGCGGCTCGCGCCGTCCTCGCAGCAGCCGGCGCCCACCACGGAGCTGGCGCCCGATGCCAGCGACCAGGTCTACGACAATCTCAACCGCAGTGTCAGGGCGGGTCAGAAGTCCGAATTCGGATTGCGGACCAACAACCCGGTCGTGGAGGGCGGCAGCCTGCAGCTGCCGGACCTCGGCGACCCGTCCACGGCATCGCTGTCGCCGGACATGGAGCGGCGGCTGGGCGACCGGATCATGCGCGATATCCGCCGCGATACCGACTACGTCTCGGACCCCCTGCTCAACGACTATCTCAACGCGCTCGGCTACCGGCTGGTGCAGGCCGCGCGCCGCCAGAACGTGGCCGGTTCGAATGGCGAGGGCACCTTCGCCACCGGCTTCGAGCTGTTTGGCGTGCGGGACCGCTCGATCAACGCCTTCGCGCTGCCGGGCGGCTATATCGGCGTGCATACCGGGCTGCTGGTGCAGTCGGAAACCGAATCGGAACTCGCTTCCGTGCTTGGCCATGAAATCGGCCACGTGATGCAGCGCCATATCGCGCGTGGCATCACCAAGCAGGATGAGTCGATGTGGATCGCGCTGGCGTCGATGGTGCTGGCCGGGCTGGCCGCCACCAAGAGCGGCGATGCGGCCGCGGCGCTGGCCATGGGCGGGCAGGGCGCGGCGGTGGCCAACCAGCTGTCGTTCTCGCGCGGGGCCGAGCGCGAGGCCGACCGCGTCGGCTTCCAGATCATGACCGCCGCCGGCTTCGACCCGCAGGGCATGCCCGATTTCTTCTCGCGGCTCCAGCGCGTGACCGGTATCTCGGACAACTCGATCCCGGCCTATGTGCGCACCCACCCGCTGACCTCCGAACGTATCGCCGACATGCAGGACCGCGTGCGCCACGTGTCCGTGCGCAAGGTCGGCAACACGCCCGAGTACGAGTTCGCGCGGGCGCGGTCGCGCGTGATCCAGGCCACCACCCCCAACGATCAGCGCAACGTGCTGGAGACGTTCAAGTCGCAAGCGGCGAATGCCTCGCCGGTGCGGCAGCCGGCGATCTACTACGGTATCGCCTTCGCCAACCAGCGGCTGGGCCGCTACGCGGACGCCGACCGGGCGCTGGCCGAGGCGCGCCGGCTCTACGGCACGATTCCATCCGCTACCTCGGGCAGTCCGATGCTCGACGTCATGGCGATCGAGCTGGCGCGGGCCGAGGGTCGTCCGCAGGAGGCGCTGGCGCAGGCCCAGGCCTCGATGCGCGCGTTCCCGCTCTCCCATGCCGTGGCGCTGACCTATGCCGATTCGCTGGTCGCCGCCGGCAAGCTCGACGAGGCCGTGACCTTCCTGCGCGCCCGCACGCGCGAGGAATCCGCGCGCGCCGAATGGTGGGAGCTGCTCGCGCGCGCCTACGCGGCGCAGGGCAAGCGGCTCCAGCAGCATCAGGCGCTAGCCGAGAAATACGCGATGGACGGGTCCTATCAGGCGGCCATCGAGCAGTTGCAGATCGCCCGCAAGGCCAGTGATGGCGATTTCTACTCGCTGTCCGAGGTCGATGCGCGGCTGCACCAGCTCCAGCTTCGCTTCCGCGAGGAGAAGCAGGACAACAAGGGCATGCCGAACTGAGGCTTGGCCTCAGCCAGCTTCGGCTTCCGGCGCGGGCGCGCGGACGAAGCCGAAGCGCGTCGGCACTTCGTCCTCGGCAATCGGTTCGATGTCGAAATCGCGCCCGGCGTGGTGGAACACCCCCAGCGCCGCGCCGCACGCCTCTCCATGCCAGGTGCAGGTGCTGCTGAAGGCGTCGAGATCATGGTCGTGCAGCAGCGCGGCCTGCACCGGCGCGCCATCCCCATCCCCATCCCTATCCTCCAGACCTTCCACCGTCCCCGCCAGCAGCACGTTGCCGTGCTCGTCGGCATGGCAGGCCGTCACGCTGAACGGCCGCCCGGTGGTGGTGGCCAGCGCGCCGTCATGCATCCGCACGATCCACGGTGCGTAGCCGAGCGCGACGAACACGCGCTGCGGCCCGTTCTGGAAGAACCAGGCGCCGCGCGCGTCGTGGGTGTAGTTGCGTTCGATGAAGTGGATCAGCGCCTCGTGGCGGATCGGGTCGCCGGACAGCCCGTGCTCCTGGGCAAACTCGTTGCGCAGGCGCCATTGCCCACGCCGGTCCAGCGCCAGCCATCCGTACGCATTCGGCACGTTGGGCCAGCGGGCCATCGCCTGCTTGACGATGTCATCCATGGTTGTCTCCTACGCCGTCTGGCGCGTGCCGCCCACACTGTCGAAGTAGTCGAGGATGCGCGTGGGCAGCCATTCGATATGGCCCGCCACCGGGAACAGCGGCAGGTGGCCCAGCACACCGGCGCGGGGCGTCATGAAGCCGACGTGGCCGCCGTGCGCCGGCTGCTCCAGCAGCACGTCGGGGCTGACCTCGGCCTGGGTCGGCAGGTGCTGGCCGGGCAGGAAGGGGTCGTTGCGCGCGTTCAGCACCAGCGTGGGAATGCGGATCTCGCCCAGCACCGGCTTGCTGGCGGCGCGCTTCCAGTAGTCATCGGTATCGCGGAAGCCGTGTAGCGGCGCGGTGACCACGTTGTCGAACGCGTACAGATCGCGGCTTGCCAGCATCGTCGCGCGGTCGAACAGGCCCGGAAACTGGTCGAGCTTGGCCAGCGACTTGCGCTTCAGCGTCTGCAGGAACATCCGGGTATAGATCAGGTTGAAGCCCTGGGAGAGCGCCGCGCCGCCCGCCGCGAGATCGAGCGGGGCCGAGATGGCTGCCGCCGCGGTCAGGAAACTCGCGCCGTGGCCTTCCTCGCCCAGATAGCGCAGCAGGGCGTTGCCGCCGAGCGAGATACCGACCGCCAGCATGCGCTGTCCTTCCTTCTGCCCCGGCCGCCCCGGCTGCACCTGCTGGCGCAGCCGCTCCAGCACCCAGCGGATCTCGGCGGAATCGCCCGAATGATAGAAGCGCGGCGCGCGGTTCAGCTCGCCCGAGCAGCCCCGGAAATGCGGGATGGCGCCCTGCCAGCCGCGTGCGCGCAGCGCGTCCATCAGGGTCTGGGCGTAATGGCTGCGCGAGTCGCCCTCGAGCCCGTGGAACATCACCACCAGCGGGGCGCCCGGCGCTACCGGGTGCGTGGTCCAGTCGACGTCGATGAAGTCGCCATCGGGGGTGTCCCAGCGTTCGCGCCGGAACGTGACGCGCCGGTGCCGCGTGAAGCGGGCCGCCAGGATGGTCTGGGCATGGCCGCCGCGCAGCCACCACGGCGTGTGGAAGGTCTCGCCGAAGGGTTTGGGATCGCTAAAGGCGGCGCCCGACTTCAGGCCCATTACGTTGCAGCGCTCAGTGCAGCGCCTGGCCTGGGGCGGCGGCCACGGCGGCTACCTGCACCGCGTTGGCCGGGCTGCAGTGGATGTGGGCCAGGCGCCAGCCCTCGTGGTTCTGCATCAGCACGTAGGTGGTGTGCACGTAGAGGTCCGCTTCCACGCGGTCCGCGCCAAAGCGCAGCGCCTCGGTCACGTCGAAGATCGACACGCCGAGCGAGGCATGGCTGCTGGTCTCGATGGCGTCGATCAGCACCGGCTGCTCCTCCAGCAGCTGCATGAAGGCCTGGCGCAGGTGGTCGTGGCCGATCAGGCGCTGGCCGTCGGGCATCACGCACGTGACCGAATCCTCGTCGAGCCAGAGGCGCAGCGCGCCGTCGGCATCGCGCAGTTTCATGGCTTCGCGGAAGGCATCGACGATGTCTTCGGCGGAATCGAACAGTCGGGCGAAACGGGGCATGTTGGCGTGGTCAGGGTCGATGCAGGAGCTTGCGCAACTCGACGAACACCATTTCGGGTTCGATGTCCTTCAGGCAGCGCAGGTGGCCCAGCGGGCACTCGCGTTTGAAGCAGGGGCTGCACTCGAGTTGCAGCCACATGATACTCGCAGCCTGTGACAGCGGGGGGGTATGGCGCGGGTCGCTGGAGCCGAAGACGGCCACCTGGGGCCGGTTCAGCGCGGCGGTCACGTGCATCAGGCCGGAGTCGTTGCAGACGGCCGCCTCGGACAGCGCGAGCAGGTCCACCGCGTCGTCGAGCGAGGTCTGGCCGCACAGGTTGCGCACGAACGGCGCCCCGGCGACGATCTCCGCCGCGATCTCGGCATCCTTGGCCGATCCGAGGGTGATGATCTGCGCATACGGGAACGAGCGGCGCAGCATCTGCGCCAGTTCGGCGAAGTGGGCGGCCGGCCAGCGCTTGGCCGGGCCGAACTCCGCCCCCGGGCAGAAGGCGATGACCCGGGTCTGCGGCGCAATGCCGAAACGCTCGGCGGTGGCGGCCATGCGCTCGGGCTTCACGCGCAGCTGCGGATCGGGAATGTGCTCCGGCAGGCGCCCGCCGGGCTTCAGGGCCAGCCGTGCGTAGTGCTCCACCATCGGCGGACGCTTGTCGCGCGGCGGGTTGGCGTGGCGCACGTTGAGCATGCCGAAGCGTGCCTCGCCGCGATAGCCGATGCGCAGCGGAATGCCGGCCAGGAACGGAATCAGCGACGACTTGAGTGAATTCGGCAGCACATAGGCTACGTCGTAGCCCTCGTGCTTGAGCTGCTGCGCAAACATCAGCCGGGCCGAGAGCTGCAGCTTGCCGTGTGCAAGGTCGCTCGGGAACACGGTGCCGATCTCGGGCATGCGTGCGAGTACGGGCGCCACCCATTTCGGGGCGAGGGCGTCGATGACCATGCGGGGGTGGCGCGCCTTGAGCAGCGCGAACAGCGGCTGCGCCATCAGCGCGTCGCCGATCCAGTTCGGGGCGATGACGAGGGCTTTTTTCATATTGTGGGTGATGCGTGGCCCGGACATGCCAATGCCCCGGGGCGCAACGCGGCCCGGGGCGGGAGGGGAGTGCGGCGGCGCGCGGCGCGGGCCGCGTGCCTCGGACGCGATCTCAGTGGTGGCCCT
This sequence comes from Cupriavidus sp. 2KB_3, assembly GCF_052115685.1. Classification (NCBI taxonomy): domain Bacteria; kingdom Pseudomonadati; phylum Pseudomonadota; class Betaproteobacteria; order Burkholderiales; family Burkholderiaceae; genus Cupriavidus; species Cupriavidus sp. 2KB_3. Next base: position 208,669 of record NZ_JBFRHD010000008.1, on the reverse strand, counting down.
TCAGAACGGTGCCCGGCTTGAGCTTGTACACGGTACCGCAGTACGGGCACTTCACCTCGCCGGTGTCGGCCACGTCCAGGAACACGCGGGGATGGTAGTTCCACGCCGGGGTGTTCCCCGTGGGGCAGTGGAGGGGCATGTCTTCAGCGCCGATTTCGACGACGGATGCGGTTTGCGTCATGGTGTTGCGTTTGGCTTGCAGGGTGACTGGCTTTGTTATCGATGCGGGGATGGCGCCGGTGCTCAGACCAGCGTCAGCCACTTCTTGTACTTCTCGTCCGTGCCGCCCACGGCGGCAAAGAACGCTTCCTGGATGCGCTGGGTGACCGGGCCGCGGCGGCCTTCGCCGATGACGCGGTCGTCCAGTTCGCGGATCGGCGTGACTTCGGCGGCGGTGCCGGTGAAGAACGCTTCGTCGGCGCAGTACATTTCGTCGCGCGTGATGCGCTTTTCGCGCACCTCGATGCCGAGGTCGCGGGCAATCGTCAGCGTGGCGTCACGGGTGATGCCGTCCAGGCACGAGGCCAGGTCCGGGGTGTAGATCACGCCATTGCGCACGATGAACACGTTCTCGCCCGAGCCCTCGCTCACGTAGCCGTCGGTGTCGAGCAGCAGCGCCTCGTCGTAGCCGAGGCCGGTGGCCTCCTGGTTGGCCAGGATCGAGTTGATGTAGTAGCCGCTCGCCTTGGCGCGCACCAGCGACACATTCACATGGTGGCGCGTGAACGACGAGGTCTTGACGCGGATGCCGCGCTCCAGCCCCTCTTCGCCCAGGTAGGCGCCCCACGGCCAGGCGGCGATGGCCACGTGGATGGTGTTGCCCTTGGCCGACACGCCGAGCTTCTCGGAGCCGATCCAGACCAGCGGGCGGATGTAGCACGACTCAAGGTTGTTGGCCCGCACCACCTCGCGCTGGGCGGCCTCGAGCGTCGCTTCGTCGAACGGCATGACCATCTGGAAGATCTTGGCCGAGTTGAACAGGCGGCGCGTGTGCTCCTTGAGGCGGAAAATCGCCGTGCCGGCCGGCGTCTTGTAGGCGCGCACGCCCTCGAATACGCCCATGCCGTAGTGCAGGGTGTGCGTCAGCACGTGAATCTTGGCGTCGCGCCACTCAATCAGCTTGCCATCCATCCAGATCTTGCCGTCGCGATCCGCCATCGACATGGTTGTCTCCCTCTGCACCAGAAATGTCACAAGGCCGCCATTGTAAGCCGCGCGCCCTGATGTGCCAACGCGGCCGGGGCCGGGCGGGGGGACTACAATCGCCGTTCCGATGCCGCCCAGCCCCCATTGCCTGTCTTTGCCCTTGTCCGCGCTCCCTTCCACCCCCAATGACGATGACCGCTGGCAGGACGCCCTGGGCGAACTGGCGGCCCTGGCCGGCGCAGAAGCCCCCGTCGAGGGCGGGCGGCGCCGCCTGTTGTGGGCGCTGACTGTGGATGCCGATGGGGTCCTGGGCACGGTGGAACCGCTGGAGCAGGCCCACGGCCCGCGCGGCTGGGGCAAGCCCCGCCCGATCCCGCTGGCCCGGGTGGCCGAGGACGACACCCTGGCGCCGTGGGACGCCCGCGTGGCCCGGGCCATCCGCCGCGACCGCTCGCGCAACCGCCGCCACGTGCTGGACCGCGCCGCCGCCGTGATGGCGCTGGTCGGGCACCCGGGGGTGGTGCTGTCCCACGCGCCGACCGTGCCGATGGAGGTCACCGAGGCCGCCCCCACGCTCGAAGCCGTCCGGGAGGTTGGCAACGGCGGCGACCGCTACGTGCTCCGCATCGCCCCCCCGCTGCGCCCCGCGCCCGCCATGGAAGACCTGCTGCCCCCCGCCGCGCGCGAGGAAGCCGAGGCGCTGCGCCAGATCACGGTGCTCCAGGACGGCCCGCGCCGCCTCCGCGTGATCCGCTTCTCCGCGGCGCAGCAGCAGGCCGCGCGCCTGATTGCCGATGGGCTGGCCGTGCCCGCTGACGCCCACGCCCGGCTGGACACCACGCTGCGCGCGCTGGCCAGTCACTTCCAGGTCCATGCCGATAGCGCTGGCGAGGCGCGCCTGCGCGAGCCGGAAACCCGCCTGCGTGCCGAAGTGGCGCCGGTAGGGCGCGGCATCGGCCTGCGCCTTGTGGTCACGCCGCTGGGCCCCATGGGGCCCCGGCTGGCGCCGGGCGCGGGCCGCGCGCAGTTGATGGCGACGGTTGCCGGCGAGGCGATGGCCACCGAGCGCGACCTGGACGCCGAGCTGGCCCACGTGGCCGAGGTCTTCGCCGCCCTGCCGTTCCTGGTCGAGACCGCACCGCCCGGCGGCGAATACACCTGGACGCTGGACGACCCCGAGAACGCCCTCACCGCCGTGGAGATGCTGCCCGGCCTTGCTGGCGTGATCGACCTGGAATGGCCACGCGGCCGCGAGATCCGGCTGCTGCCCGCCGACCTCCCGCAACTGGCCGTCAGCGTGGAAACCGGCAGCGAGTGGTTCAAGCTGGTGGGCCATCTGCGCGTGGCCGAGGGGCTGGTGATGTCGCTGGAGAAGCTGGTGGCCTGGGCGCACGGCCACGCCGGGCGCTTCATGCCGATGGGGCAGGGCGTCTACGTGGCGCTGACCGGCCAGCTGCGCGCCCGCCTGCGTGACCTCGCCGGGGTGGGGGATGGGGTGCGCGACGGCATCCGCGTGCCGCTGGTGGCCGCGCCCTGGCTGGACGACGTGCTGGCCGGCGCCGGGGTGGACCCGGACGCGCACTTCCGCACCCGCGTGCGCCGGCTGCGCGCCGCGCGCGAGACGGACGCCGTCGTGCCGGCCACGCTGGCCACCGAACTGCGTCCGTATCAGGAGGAAGGCTACCGCTGGATGATGGCGCTGGCCGAGGCTGGCTTCGGCGCCTGTCTGGCCGATGACATGGGGCTGGGCAAGACGCTCCAGTCACTCGCGCTGCTGCTGGCCCGTGCCGCAGGCGGCGCAGCGCTGGTGGTGGCACCGACCTCGGTGTGCGGCAACTGGGCTGCCGAGGCGCGCCGCTTCGCCCCCACGCTCAACGTCCATGTCTATGCCGAGGGGGACCGCGTAGCCATCGTCGAGCAGTCCGGCGCCCATGACCTCGTGATCGTCTCGTACCAACTGCTCCAGCAGGCGCGCAAGGATTTCGGCGCGCGGCGCTGGCACACGGTGGTCGCCGACGAGGCGCAATCGATCAAGAATCCGTCCTCGCGCCGCGCGCAGGCCATGTTCGCGTTGGCCACTGACTGCCGCGTGGCGCTTTCCGGCACGCCGATCGAGAACCGGCTCTCCGAACTCTGGGCCGTGATGCGGTTCTGCAACCCGGGGCTGCTCGGGTCGCTGGTCCGCTTCAACGAACACTTTGCCAATCCGATCGAGCGCAATGGTGCGCGGGAGCCGCGCGTGCGGCTGCGGCGCATGATCGCGCCGTTCGTGCTGCGGCGGACCAAGGCGCAGGTGCTGGACGAACTGCCGCCGCGCACGGAGCTCGTGATCCGCGTGGAGCCCGAGCCGGCCGAGGCCGCCCACTACGAGGCGCTGCGCCGCCAGGCGCTGTCCGAGGCCGAGCGCTCGCTGCTGCGTCCGCCCGCCAGGAAGGGGCGCAAGGCACAGCCGGCAGCGCCGGCCGCACCCGACGCCCGCATCCACGTGCTGGCGCAGCTGATGCGCATGCGCCGCGCCGCGTGCGACCCGCGCCTGGCCACGCCCGAGGTGGCCGCGCCGGGCGCCAAGGTACGCGCCTTCGCCGAACTGGCCGCCACGCTGGCCGCCAACGGCCACAAGACGCTGGTGTTCAGCCAGTTCGTCGATTTCCTGCAACTGATGCGGCGCGCGCTGGACGAGGCCGGACTGGCCTACCAGTATCTGGACGGCGCCACCCCGGCCGGCGAGCGCACCCGCCGCGTGGCCGCGTTCCAGGGCGGGGCGGGCGATGTCTTCCTGATCAGCCTGAAGGCTGGCGGCTTCGGCCTGAACCTGACGGCGGCCGACTACATCGTGATTGCCGACCCGTGGTGGAACCCCGCCGCCGAGGATCAGGCGATGGGCCGCGCGCACCGCATCGGCCAGCAGCGGCCGGTCACGGTCTACCGGCTGATCACCGCCGGCACCATCGAGGAACGCATCGTGGACCTCCACCAGGGCAAGCGCGCGCTGGCGGACGGCGTGCTCGACGCCACCGACGGCGAAGCCACGGGCCGCGCCGCCGCCTTGCCGGACATCGACGAACTGGTCGGTTTGCTGCGGCGCTGATCCCCGCCTACGCACCAAACGGTATACCAAAACGCTCCCGATGATGGTGCAGCGCACCCGCGCCCGCACGCGTCAATCCCTTGAGAAGCCGCTTCCTGCCTTGTTGCGGTGCAAATCACCTTGGCATAAATACTGCCTTGTGATTTTCGGATTGGTGAATATAGTATACCGAACGCTGTAACCGCCGCCGTATCGATAGCGCCCCCTCAGGCCGCCGCACCCATGCGCCGGCCCAAGACAACACACGGAGCGAACGTGACCCTGCCTGACCTGCCGCCGGCCGACCCTGTCCGGCTGGACGACTGCTTTTTGCCGATCTGGGTAGCCGCCGAGCGGCTTGCCCGTGGCGAGACCACCGCGCAGGCGCTGGTGGACGCCTGCCAAGCCGCGTGGGTTGCCCACCATGCGACGATCAACGCACTCATCCTGCCGGACTTCGATGCCGCCCACACGGCGGCCCGCGAGAGTGACCGCCGCCGACAGGCCGGCGCCGCGCTCGGGCCGCTGGACGGCGTGCCGTTCTCGATCAAGGAATCGTTCGACGTGGCCGGCTGGCCCACCACCTGCGGCAGCCCGGCGCGCGCCGATCATCGTGCCGAGCGCGATGCGGTGGTGGTGCAGCGCCTGCGCGCCCAGGGCGCGATCCTGCTCGGCAAGACCAATGTGCCGCTGGGCCTGCGTGACTGGCAGAGCTACAACGCGATCTACGGCACCACACGCAATCCGCACGATCCGTCGCGGACGCCGGGCGGTTCCTCGGGCGGCAGCGCGGCAGCAGTCTGCGCCGGCATGAGCTTTTTCGATGTGGGCTCCGACATCGGCTCGTCGCTGCGCAACCCGGCGCACTACTGCGGCGTGTTCTCGCACAAGAGCAGTCACGGGCTGGTGCCGCTGCGCGGCCACGGCAACGCGCCGGCCGGGTTTGCCGAGCAGGACATCAACGTGGCCGGCCCGGTGGCCCGCAGCGCGCGTGACCTCGAACTGGTGCTGCGCGCCATCGCCGGCCCGGACGTGGACCTCGCGCCCGCCTGGCGGCTGGACCTGCCGGCCTGCCCGCACCAACGTCTGGCCGACTTCCGCGTGGCGGTGTTGCCGAGCCATCCGCTGGCCGATGTCGATGCCATGGTCAGCCAGCCCATCGAGGCGCTCGGCCACTGGCTGGCCGGGCAGGGCGCCAGGGTGGACTGGCACGTGCGCCCGGACTTCGACGCCGCCGCGCTATGGCGCAGCTACGTGCTGCTGCTGCGCGCCACCACCTCCGTCTATATGGATGACGCCGCCTTCGCCGACGCGCTGGCGCGCACCCGCCCGGATGTGGGTGACGATTACGCCACGCTGCAATTCACCGGCGCCACGCTGACGCATCGTGACTGGCTGCGCCTGCAAGCCGCCCGCGACCGCTTTGCCGATAGCTGGCGCCGCTTCTTCGCCGATTACGACGTGCTGCTGTGCCCGGCCGCCGCCACCACCGCGTTCCCGCTGGACGAAGCCGGCGAGCCGTGGCAGCGCACGCTGCCGGTGAACGGCCAGCCGCTGCCGCTGACCACGCAGCTGTTCTGGGCCGGCCATTCGGGGCTGTGCGGGTTGCCGTCCACGGTGGCGCCGATCGGCCCCGCGCGCGACGGCCTGCCGTGCGGCGTGCAGATCGTGGCGCGGCGCTGGGGCGATCTCACGTCGCTGCGCTTCGCCCAACTGCTTGAGGCCGCCGGCTACGCCTACCAACCGCCGCGCGGGCTGGCAGCGGCCGGCATCGATCGATAACAACACAACTGAAAACTGGGAGGAAACCATCATGATGGACTGGTTCAGGGAACTGTCGCGCGCCGAGCGCAAGGGGTTCTACGGCGCGTTTCTTGGTCATGCGGTCGATGTGTTCGACTTCATGATCTACTCCTTCCTCATCTCCACGCTGCTGGCGCAGTGGGGCATGAGCAAGTCGATGGCGGGCGCCATCGTCACCTGGACGCTGGTCTCGTCGCTGGTGGGCGCGGTGGGCGCCGGGCTGCTGGCGGACCGCTTCGGTCGCGTGCGCGTGCTGCGCTGGACCATCATCGTGTTCGCGGTGTCGTGCTTCCTGTGCGGCATGGCGAATTCGCCCGAGCAGCTGCTGGTGTTCCGCATGCTCCAGGGGCTGGGCTTCGGCGGCGAATCGTCGCTGTGCATGGTGCTGGTGACCGAGCTGATCCGCAATCCGGCCCATCGCGGCAAGTATTCGGGCTTCACCGCCAGCAGCTATTCGTTCGGCTGGGGCGGCGCGGCCATCGCCTACGCCATCACCTTCAACCTGTTCGAGCCGGAGACCGCGTGGCGCGTCTGCTTCTTCCTCGGCATCCTGCCGGCGCTGGTGGTGATCTACCTGCGCCGCAACCTCCAGGAGCCGGAAGTCTTCCTCAAGAGCCGGGCCGTGCGCGGCAAGGTCTCGCCAGGGGCCGACCTGGCGCGCGTGTTCCGCGCCCCGCTGCTGCGCAAGACCTTGCTGTGCAGCCTGCTGTCGGGCGGCATGCTGGGCGCCTACTACGCCATCGCCACCTGGCTGCCCACCTTCCTGAAGACCGAGCGGGGGCTGTCGGTATTCGGCACCAGCTCCTATCTGGCCGTGACCATCCTCGGCTCGCTGGTGGGCTACGTGGCCGGTGCCTACGCCACGGACCGCTGGGGCCGCCGGGTGACCTATATGGCGTTCGCCGCCGGCGCCTTCGTCATGGCGATGATCTATATGGTGATTCCGGTCAGCAATACGTCGATGCTGTTCCTCGGCTTCCCGCTCGGGGTGCTGATGCAGGGCGTGTTCTCGGGGATTGGCGCGACGATCTCGGAGTCGTATCCGAGTGCTGTCCGCGCCACGGGGTATGGCGTGTCGTACAACCTGGGCCGGGTGATCGGCTCGTTCTTCCCGCTCGCGGTGGGCTGGCTCAACAGCGGGCGGACCTCGCTGGCACTGGCCATCGCCATGGTGGCCGGGGTGGGCTACGCGCTGGTGATGGTGTCGGCGGCGCTGCTGCCGGAGACATCGGGCATCGACCTGGGCCAGGCCGGCGGCGGGGATGACGAGACCGACCCGGCGCAGGCGCCTGCGACGGAAGCGGCGCCGCTGGCGCCCACCGGCCGACCGGCATAAGGGTTGGAGGAAGGCGGAGCGGGGCAGAGGAGGGACGGGGGCCGATTCTCCGCGAAACAACACTCGGTGCACGCGCTTTTAAGCCGCCGCTTACCAGCGGCGGCCACGCGCCTATAATGTCTGCTTTGCCGCTGGCGCGATGCCGGCGGTGCCCCCCGACGGCCCCGCTCCACGCGCTGGCCGTACCCTTCTCGCCCTCTGCTATGACACCCCGACAGTCGTCCCCGGTGTGGTTGCGCCTCTGGCATCGCTTTGCCGAGGTGGAGCGCAACGGTTTTCTCGACGGCGCACGCTATTTCGCGCCTTCCCTGCCCGCCGTGTTCTCGTGGGGGCTGGTCACCGGGGTGGCCATGAGCAAGTCGGCGCTGACCGTGCCGGAGGCCATCGGCATGTCGCTGCTGGTCTATGCCGGCTCCGCCCAGCTGGCCGTGCTGCCGCTGTTCGCCGCCGGCCTGCCGATCTGGACCATCTGGCTCACCGCCGCCGTGGTCAACCTGCGCTTCGTCATCTTCAGCGCGGCGCTCCAGCCGCACTTCAGCTACCTGCCGATGGGCCGGCGCACCGTGCTGGGCTTCTTCAACGGCGACCTCCACTTCGTCTATTTCATGCAGAAATACGTCGAGCCGGGCTACGCGCCGGGCAAGGAGGGCTATTTCTGGGGGATGGCGCTGGTCAACTGCGCCACCTGGCAGGTCTCGTCGGTGCTCGGCATCCTGCTGGCCAGCGTGTTCCCGGACGCCTGGGGCCTCGGGCTGGCCGGCGTGATGGCGCTGATTCCGGTGATGATCGCCACGATCAACTCGCGCTCCACGCTGATGGCCGTGGTGGTGTCCGCCGTGCTGGCGCTGCTGTGCTTCGACCTCCCGTACCGGCTGGCGCTGGTGGTGGCCGTGGTGGGCGCGCTGGCGGCCGGCATGGCCAGCGACGAACTGGCCGCGCGCGCCACGCTGCGCGGCATCCGCGCCCGCAAGGCCCGCGCGCAGGCGGAGCCGGTGTCCGAGCCGCAGGTGGAACCCCAGACCGGAGACCGCGCATGAGCCACGTTGAAACCTGGGTCGCCATCGTCGGCATGGCCGTGGTGACCGTGTTCACGCGGGCGCTGTTCCTGATGGCCGGCGAGCGCGTGAGCGTGCCGGACCGCCTCCAGCGCGCGCTGCGCTATGCCCCGGCGGCGGCGCTGGCAGCCATCATCGTGCCGGAATTCATGACCTGGCAGGGGCACTTCACGATCTCGCCGATGAACGCCAAGCTGATGGCCGGCATCGCGGCCACGGTGTTCTACCTGTTCACGCGCCGCATGGTCGGGATGATCGTGGTCGGCATGGCGGTGTACACCGCGCTGCGGCTGCTCACCTGAGCCGGCTTTCCCATTTCGTTGTTAACTAATGGCTAATAGCGCGATGGCTCGGTCAGCATCGTGCTGAGCCGGGTCAGCAGGTGTGCCAGCTGCGCCTGCGTGCTGGTGCGGGTCTTGTTGAAGATCGACTTGACCTGGGTGCGGCTGGTCTCGCGCTTGATGCCGAGCTGGACGCACGCGTCCGGCAGGCCAACGCCCTGCGTCAGCAGCGCGGCCAGCCGGGTTTCCGCCGGCGTGAGGCCGAACAGGTCGCGCAGGATGGCCGGCATGGCGCGCGGCGTGCCGTAGCGTTCGTGGATGGCGGCCAGCACGGTGTGGGTCTCCATGCCTGGCAGGCTCTGCGCCATCGGCGCCAGCGCCAGGGACACGATCTGCGCGGTGCGGCCATCCGGGCCGGTGGCCTGGATGGCCTGCGCGGCCTGCAGCGTGTCTGGCGCGGCCATGGCGCGGAGCACCTCGGCGAACGGCCGTGAGAACTGCCAGTAGGCGCTGTCCGTCCACGGGCTGGCGCGCGGCCCCAGGAAGGCGGCCGGCATCAGGCGCCGCACCCACGGCTCGCCGGACTGGTTGGCGAACACCGGCTTGCCGGCCAGATCGAACACCACCACGCCGAAGGGCAGCCGGTTCAGCATGTCTTCCGACAATCGGCCCCGCGCGGCCAGTTCCTGCATGCGCTCGCGCAGGCCGATGGCATTGCGCAGGTGCGGGATCACCCAGTCCAGCGCGAGGGCGTCCGCCTCGGCATAGACATTGGCATCGAGCGGCCGTTGCAGCGACAGGTAGATCTCGTAGGTGGGATGCCGCTCGATCAGGCACGACATGACCGACGCGACATTCAGGCCGCGCAGGAACTCGCCATAGAACGGGCTGGTGCGCATGACCTGCTCGCCCACGTCGCGATGGTCGATATACCAGTCCCCCACGCTCAGGCGCTCGGCGAACGGCCGGCTCGGGTCGAACTGATAGTAGTGCGAGGTGTAGGCCTCCATGGCGTCGGGCTTGTAGTCCACCGCGTGAGTGACCACCACGCGGTCGAGCGCCCGGTTGCGCACGATCAGCGAGGCCTGCGAGCTGCCGCTCGCGCCGCACAGGGCCACCAGGCACCGCTGCCAGGCTCCCGTTTCAAAAACACCTTGGTAGAGACTTCGGATGGTCTCGTGCATTTGTCCGTCGTTCATGCCTTGCAGTCCGGCGTGGCGCGCGCGCAGAGTGTGCCCAGTTCCGGTGAAGAGGGCGGCGCGTCAAGACTTCGCATGCCTGCCACGGGTAGCGCGGCAGGGGGAAAGGGGCGATGCAGGGGAGGGGCGCTAGCCGCCCTCGAGCGCGGTGGCGAGCCGGGTCAGCATCTGCGTGAGGCGGGCCTGGCTGCCGCAGCCCGTCTTCAGGAAGATGGACTTGAGCTGCGTGCGCGCGGTCTCGTGGCGGATGCGCATCTGTCGGCTCGCCTCCGGCAGTCCTTCGCCGCAGGCCAGCCGCGTGGCCAGCCGGGTTTCGGCCGGCGTGAGTCCGTACAGTTCGCGCAGCACGGTATCGAGCAGCACGGATGGGGCGCCGGCCTCGTGCACCACCACCAGCGCGGCTGGCTGCTGCCAGGAGGCGGCGAGGATATGGGTGGGCGGCAGGGGTAGGACCAGCACCTCGGCCGTGGCGCCGGTCTTGTCGGTGGCGCGTGCGGCCTGCGCGGCCTGTGGCTGGTGGGGGTGGCAGGCGGCCTGGACCATCTCGGCAAAGCCGCGCGAGAGGCGCCAGTCGCTGGTCTTGCCGCTGGGGTCGAGCCGGCGCGCCCAGCGCTCGCCGGCCGTGTTGGCCAGCAGCAGACGGCGCTCGGGTGTGTAGACCGCCACGGCGAAAGCCAGCCGCTCCAGCAGCCGTGCCGACAGCGACGCCAGCGCGGACAGCCCGATGGTGCGTTCGCGCAGGGCGATGGCGCTGCGCATATGCGGCACGACCCAGTCGAGCGCGCGGGTGTCCTCGCCCGAGAAGGCATCCTGGCTCAGCGCGCGCTGCATCGAAAAATAGACTTCGTAGTGCGGCTGCCGTTCCACCAGGCAGGCCACGTAGGAGCGCAGGTCGAAGCGATTGAAGAAGTCGCAGTAGAACGGATGCCGCGCCATGGCCTGCGGGCCGAGGTCGCGTGCATCGATATACCAGGCGCCGGGCACCAGCCGGGGCGCGAAGATCTTGGCCGGGTCGATGGCCTGGAATTCGTTCTCGTACACGGTGAACAGTTCCGGCACCGGATTGACGATCTCGTTGACGGTGACCTGGTCGCGCACGGTGTCCCACACCATCATCGAGGCATGTGCGCTACCCGCCATTTCCGTCAGCGTGCACAGGCTCTTGTGCCACGCGCCGGGGTCCAGAATCCCTTCGTAAAGCCCACGGATTGCCCCGTGCATGCTTGCTTGGTCCATCGGATCTACCCCTGCATTCACGACAATGGACCATCCGCCTTCCGGCGCCTCGCAGTGGGGGCGGGTCGGGGGGATGGCTTTTTCGTTTTTGCCGGTCGATGCCGGCTCGCTGACTTCAACTGACGATGCGATGTACCAAATATGCGAGGTTTGCGATGCGTGTCTGACGATGCATACGTTTAGTACATTAGGGCGTACATTACCCCAACCGGGGCGGCACACCAGAGATACCTGTACCCTTCCTTCGAGGGGATTTGCAGTGAAGTTCGATGCGCTCCGGGCACTTTCGCCCATCGGGTAGGTATTAGTGACGTGTGCGGCATTTCGAGGGCCAATCGCATAAAACCGTGACGGCGATCAGGTAAAATGCCGGTTTCCCCGATTTCCAACGCGGCCGCGTGCTGTTGGCGTACCGCCCAGTCCCGTTTCTACTCGCCATGACCTCTGTCCTGCGTCTCACCGATCTCATCTCCCAAGGCAATCTCTCCGGCAAGCGCGTGTTTATCCGCGCCGATCTGAACGTGCCACAGGACGATGCCGGCAAGATCACGGAAGACACCCGCATCCGCGCCTCGGTGCCGGCCATCGAGGCCTGCCTGGGCGCCGGCGCGGCCGTCATGGTCACGTCCCACCTGGGCCGCCCGACCGAGGGCGAACTGAAGCCCGAGGACTCGCTGGCCCCGATCGCCGAACGTCTGTCCGAGCTGCTCGGCAAGCCCGTGCGGCTGGTGCAGAACTGGGTCGATGGCGTGGACGTGGCGCCCGGCCAGGTCGTGCTGCTCGAAAACTGCCGCGTGAACAAGGGCGAGAAGAAGAACAGCGACGAACTGGCCCAGAAGATGGCCAAGCTGTGCGATGTCTACGTCAACGACGCCTTCGGTACCGCGCATCGCGCGGAGGCCACCACCCACGGCATCGCCAAGTACGCGCCCGTGGCCTGCGCCGGCCCGCTGCTGGCCGCCGAGATCGACGCGCTGGGCCGCGCGCTGGGCCAGCCGGCCCGCCCGCTGGTCGCCATCGTGGCCGGTTCCAAGGTTTCCACCAAGCTGACCATCCTCAAGTCCCTGGCGGACAAGGTGGACCAGCTGATCGTCGGCGGCGGCATCGCCAACACCTTCATGCTGGCCGCCGGCCTGAAGATCGGCAAGTCGCTGGCCGAGCACGACCTGGTTGGCGACGCCCAGGCCATCATCGACATCATGGCCAAGCGTGGCGCCTCGGTGCCGATTCCCGTGGACGTGGTCTGCGCCAAGGAATTCAGCGCCACGGCCGCCGCCACGGTCAAGGACGTCAAGGACGTGGCTGACGACGACATGATCCTCGACATCGGCCCCAAGACCGCCGCCCAGCTGGCCGACCAGCTCCAGGCCGCCGGCACCATCGTCTGGAACGGCCCGGTGGGCGTGTTCGAGTTCGACCAGTTCGGCAACGGCACCAAGGTGCTGGCCGAGGCCATCGCCAACTCCAAGGGTTTCTCGATCGCGGGCGGCGGTGACACGCTGGCCGCCATCGCCAAGTACCACATCGCCGACCGCGTGGGCTATATCTCCACCGGCGGCGGCGCCTTCCTGGAGTTCCTGGAAGGCAAGACGCTGCCCGCGCTGGAAGTGCTCCAGCAGCGCGCCGCTGCCTGATTCGCCTGATTGCTCCCGATTGTTCCCAAGCCGCCCCTGTTCGTACCAGTTGCCACTGAGGAAACCGCCCGCATGACTCGTTCCACCAAGATCGTTGCCACCATCGGCCCGGCGTCGAGCACGCTGGACATGCTGACCCGCATGATTGCCGCCGGTGTCGACGTGGTGCGCCTGAACTTCTCCCACGGCACCGCGCAGGACCATATCGACCGCGCCGCAATGGTGCGCGAGGCAGCGGCGGCCTGTGGCCGCGAGGTGGCCATCATGGCCGACCTGCAGGGCCCGAAGATCCGCGTGGGCAAGTTCGAGAACGGCAAGATCACGCTGGCGCCGGGCGATCCGTTCGTGCTGGACGCCACCTGCCCGCTCGGCAACCAGGAGCGCGTGGGACTGGACTACCAGGACCTGCCGCGCGACGTGGGCCCCGGCGACGTGCTGCTGCTCAACGATGGCCTGATCGTGCTGGTGGTGGACCGCGTCATCGGCACCGAGATCTTCACCACGGTGCGCGTGGGCGGCGATCTCTCGAACAACAAGGGCATCAACCGCCAGGGCGGCGGGCTCTCGGCGCCGGCGCTGACCGCCAAGGACATGGAGGACATCAAGACCGCCATGGCCCTCGGCGCGGACTACGTGGCCGTGAGCTTCCCCAAGAACGCCACCGACATGGAAATGGCGCGCCAGCTGGCCGCCGTGGCCGGCCAGCCGCATGGCCACAAGGCGCGCATGATCGCCAAGATCGAGCGGGCCGAGGCCATCCGCCCGGGCGTGCTGGAGGAAATCCTCCAGGCGTCCGACGGCATCATGGTGGCCCGGGGTGACCTGGCCGTGGAAGTGGGCAACGCGGCGGTGCCGGCGCTCCAGAAGCGCATGATCCGCCTCGCGCGGGAGGCCAACAAGCTGACCATCACCGCCACGCAGATGATGGAAAGCATGATCGTGAACCCGGTGCCGACCCGCGCCGAGGTGTCCGACGTGGCCAACGCGGTGCTGGACGGCACCGACGCGGTGATGACTTCGGCCGAGACCGCCGCCGGGCGCTTCCCGGTGGAAACCGTCGAGGCCATGGCCGCCATCTGCCTGGAGGCCGAGAAATCCGAGGTGGTGCAGCTGGACACCGACTTCCTGAACCAGACCTTCTCGCGCATCGACCAGTCGATTGCCATGGGTGCGCTGTTCACCGCCTATCATTTGGGAGTGAAGGCCATCGCGGCGCTGACCGATTCCGGCGCCACCGCGCTGTGGATGAGCCGCCACCGGATTCACGTGCCGATCTACGCCATGACGCCGAACCTGGCCTCCCAGCGCAAGATGCAGCTGTACCGCAACGTGGTGCCGCTGCCGCTGCAGTCGAGCACGGACCGCGACGTGGCGCTGGAGCAGGCCGAGGAGCTGCTGCTGGCCCAGGGCGTGGTGCAGCGCGGCGATTTCATCGTGCTGACCATCGGCGAGCCGATGGGGCAGCCGGGCGGCACCAATACCCTCAAGATCGTGAGGGTGGGCAGTTAAGGTTTAGGAATAAGCGCGCGATGTGGCGCGCCGGACAGACGCGGCACCCTGATGGTGCGAACCTGCCGGCCCGGACATCCCCGATAAGAACCCCCCAAATTTTTCATTCAGGAGTTAGACATGCCACTCGTTTCCATGCGCCAGCTGCTGGACCATGCCGCCGAGAACAGCTACGGCCTGCCGGCCTTCAACGTGAACAACCTCGAACAGGTGCAGGCCATCATGCAGGCCGCTGACGAGGTCAACGCCCCGGTAATCATGCAGGCTTCGGCCGGCGCGCGTAAATACGCCGGCGAGCACTTCCTGCGTCACCTGATCGAAGCGGCCGTGGAAGCCTACCCGCACATCCCCGTGGTGATGCACCAGGATCACGGCCAGTCGCCGGCAATCTGCCAGGGCGCCATCGACCTCGGCTTCTCGTCGGTGATGATGGACGGCTCGCTGCGTGAAGACGGCAAGACCCCGGCCGAGTACGAGTACAACGTCGACGTGACCCGCAAGGTGGTGGCGCTGGCCCACGCCGTGGGCGTGACCGTGGAAGGCGAACTGGGCTGCCTGGGCTCGCTGGAAACCGGCGAAGCGGGCGAGGAAGACGGCATCGGCGCCGAAGGCGTGCTGGACCACTCGATGCTGCTGACCGACCCGGAGCAGGCCGCCGACTTCGTCAAGGCCACCCAGCTGGACGCGCTGGCCATTGCCATCGGCACCTCGCACGGCGCCTACAAGTTCACGCGCAAGCCCACGGGCGACATCCTGGCCATCAGCCGTATCAAGGAAATCCACGCGCGCATCCCCAACACCCACCTGGTGATGCACGGTTCGTCGTCGGTGCCCCAGGAACTGTTGGAAGAGATCCGCAAGTTCGGCGGCGACATGAAGGAAACCTACGGCGTGCCCGTCGAGGAAATCCAGGAAGCGATCAAGTTCGGCGTGCGCAAGATCAACATCGACACCGACATCCGCCTGGCCATGACCGGCGCGATCCGCCGCTTCTTTGCCGAAAACCCGAGCAAGTTCGACCCGCGCGAGTACCTGAAGCCGGCCCGCGAAGCCGCCAAGCTGGTCTGCAAGGCCCGCTACGTGGCGTTTGGCTGCGAAGGCCAGGCCAGCAAGATCAAGCCGGTCGGCCTGACCGACATCGCCTCGGCGTACAAGTCGGGCAAGCTCGCCCAGGTTGTGCAGTAATCACTGTCGTGACGGCGTCGTCCCCAGCATCGGGGGGCGACGCTTTTTTGTTTGGCTTTCCCGGGGCTTTCCCGTTTCGCTTTCCCGTTTGGCTCTCCTGCCGGCCCAGACCCCACCATGTCCCAAGCTCTCTATCAGTCCTCCATCCAGTCCCTGCCGCTGCTCGGCCATGGCAAGGTCCGCGACAACTACGCCGTTGGCGACGACAAGCTGCTGATCGTCACCACCGACCGCCTCTCGGCGTTCGACGTTATCCTGGGCGAGCCGATCCCGGCCAAGGGCCGCGTGCTGAACCAGATGGCCAACTTCTGGTTCCGCAAGCTGGCGCACATCGTGCCGAACCATGAGACCGGCATCAGCGCCGAGAGCGTGGTGGCGCCCGACGAAGTGGCGCAGGTGCAGGGCCGGGCCGTGGTGGTCAAGCGGCTGAAGCCGATCCTGGTGGAAGCCGTGGTGCGCGGCTACCTGGCCGGCAGCGGCTGGAAGGACTACCAGGCCACGGGCAAGGTGTGCGGCATCGAGCTGCCGGCCGGCCTGCAGAACGCGCAGAAGCTGCCCGAGCCGATCTTCACGCCGGCCGCCAAGGCCGAGATGGGCGAGCATGACGAGAACATCTCGTTCGCCGAGGTCGAGGAGCGGATCGGCAAGGAACTGGCTGCCCAGATGCGCGACATCTCGATCCGCCTGTACAAGGAAGCGGCCGACTTCGCCGCCACGCGCGGCATCATCATCGCCGATACCAAGTTCGAGTTCGGCCTGGACGAGAACGGCACGCTGACCCTGATGGACGAGGTGCTGACCGCCGATTCGTCGCGCTTCTGGCCGGCCGATTCGTACCAGGTGGGCACCAACCCGCCGTCGTTCGACAAGCAGTTCGTGCGCGACTGGCTCGAGGCCGTGCGCATCGACGGCAAGCCGTGGCCCAAGACCGCCCCGGCGCCCAAGCTGCCCGAGGACGTGGTGCAGAAGACCGCCGACAAGTACCGTGAGGCGCTGACCCGCCTGACCGGCGAAGCACTCGCCTAACCGCACTAGGAAGGACAGATCGTGAGCAACGCAGCAAAGCCGGTGGTCGGCGTGGTGATGGGCAGCAGTTCCGACTGGGACGTGATGCAGCACGCGGTGGCCATGCTCAAGGATTTCGGTGTCGCGTTCGAGGCACAGGTGGTCTCCGCCCACCGCATGGCCGACGACATGTTCCGCTACGCCGAGTCGGCGCGCGGCCGGGGCATCCGGGCGATCATCGCCGGCGCCGGCGGTGCCGCCCACCTGCCGGGCATGATCGCCGCCAAGACCATCGTCCCGGTGTTCGGCGTGCCTGTGCCGTCGAAGTACCTGCGCGGCGAGGATTCGCTGCTCTCCATCGTGCAGATGCCCAAGGGCGTGCCGGTGGCCACGTTCGCGATTGGCGAAGCCGGCGCGGCCAACGCGGCGCTGCACGCCATCGCCACGCTGGCCACCACCGACGACGCGCTGGCCAGCGCGCTCGAGGCGTTCCGCGCGAAGCAGACCGAGGCCGCGCGCGCCATGACGCTGCCGGCCTGAGTCTCAGTCCCTCTCTCTCTATATATAAGCAAGCCGCCGGAACCGATCCGCATGCCGACCGATATCCATCCCCACCTGTCCGAAGCCCACACGCCGGAGTCGCGCGCCGAGTTCGGCGTGGACAACCCGACCGCGCCGATCCTGCCCGGTGCCTGGCTCGGCATGCTCGGCGGCGGCCAGCTCGGCCGCATGTTCACCCATGCGGCGCAGGCCATGGGCTACCGCGTCTGCGTGCTGGACCCTGATCAGGACAGCCCGGCCGGCGCCGTGGCGGACCGGCATATCTGCGCGGTCTATACCGATGAGGCCGCGCTGGCCGAGATGGGCCAGCTTTGCGAGGCCGTGAGCACCGAGTTCGAGAACGTGCCGTCGCTGTCGCTGGACCGCCTGGAGCAGCTGGGCGCGTTCGTGGCGCCGCGCGGCTATTGCGTGTCGATCGCCCAGAACCGCATCGGCGAGAAGAAGTTCTTTGCCTCCTGCGCCGAGCGCACCGGCGTGCCGCCGGCTCCGCACTGGGTGATCCAGCACGATGCCGATGTGGACCAGATTCCGGACAACGTGCTGCCGGGCATCCTCAAGACCGCGCGCATGGGCTACGACGGCAAGGGCCAGGCCCGCGTGAAGACGCGCGAGGATGTGCGCGCCGCGTGGCGCGCCATGCAGCACGTGCCCTGCGTGCTGGAGCAGATGCTGCCGCTGGCCTACGAGGTCTCGGTGCTGGCCGCCCGTGCCGCCGACGGCAGTACCGCCACCTGGCCGCTGGCCGAGAACGTCCATCGGGACGGCATCCTGTTCTCGACCACCATGCCTTCGTCGAGCGTGTCCGAGGACATCGCCAACCGCGCCCGCGCCGCCGCCGCCACCGTGGCGACGGAGATGGGCTACGTGGGCGTGCTGTGCATCGAATTCTTCGTGCTGACCGATGGCACGCTGGTGGCCAACGAGATGGCGCCGCGCCCGCACAACTCGGGCCACATCACCATGGACGCCTGCGAGACCAGCCAGTTCGAGCAGCAGGTGCGCGCCATGGCCCGCCTGCCGCTGGGCAGCACGCGCCAGCATTCGGCCGGCAAGATGCTGAACCTGCTGGGCGATGTCTGGTTCGAATTCGGCCTGGAGCGCACGCCGGCCTGGGACGCGGTGGTGGCCCAGCCGGGCGCCAAGCTGCACCTGTACGGCAAGAACGACGCGCGGCCATCGCGCAAGATGGGCCATGTGAACTGCGTGGGCGAGCAGGCCGCTGTTGCCGAAGCGGCGTTCAACGCCGCCGCGCAGGCGCTCCATATCCCGGTCTGAGGTTGAAGATGTCTTCACGCATGCCCACGGCGGCCGAACTGGAGGAGGCCGTCCGCCTGCTCGAGGCCGGCCAGCTGGTCGCCTTTCCGACGGAAACCGTCTATGGGCTCGGCGCCGATGCCGAGAACCCCGAGGCCGTGGCGCGCATCTTCGCCGCCAAGGGCCGGCCGTCGAACCATCCGGTGATCGTCCACGTGGTGGATGGCGCCGATGTGGGCTACTGGGCTGCGGAGGTGCCTGAAGCGGCACAAAAACTGATCGATGCCTTCTGGCCCGGTCCGCTGACCATCATCCTCAAGCGCGCCGCCCATATCCCGGCGGCAGTGGCGGGCGGACAGGACAGCCTCGGGCTGCGCTGCCCGTCGCATCCCGTGGCGCAGGCGCTGCTGTCGCGCTTCCGGCGCGGCCGGGGTGGCATCGCCGCGCCTTCGGCCAACAAGTTCGGGCAGGTCAGCCCGACCACGGCCGAGCACGTGCGCGACGAATTCGCGGGCACCGTCTACGTGCTGGAGGGCGATGGGGTGGATATCGGCATTGAATCGTCGATCGTCGATCTGTCGCGCATCGACGAGGTGGGGCCGGTGCTGCTGCGCCCCGGCGCGATCACGGCGGCGATGATGGCCGACGTGCTCGGCACGATGCCGCTGGCGCCTGACGCTGCCGCGCCGCGCGCCTCGGGCACGCTGCGCGCCCACTACGCGCCGCGTACGCCGCTGACGCTGGCCTCGCCGGATCAACTGCCGCGCCACCTGGCGGCGCTGCCGCCGGACGGCCGGCTCGCCTGGGTCGGCGCCGCGCAGGTCAGCGACGACCCGCGCTGCGTGTTCGTGCCAGCCCCGGCCACGCCGGACGCCTATGCCCAGGCGCTCTACGGCCTGCTGCGCAAGCTCGACAAGGAAGGTTTCAGCCGGCTCGTGTTCGAGCCAGTGCCCGACGCCCACGACTGGGACGGGGTACGCGACCGCCTGGGCCGCGCGGCGGCGGCATTCGAAGCCTGATTGCGCCAGGGCCGCCCTGGCCCTACCGGCGCTACCAGGCGCTCAAAGCGCTCAAGGCGCTCAAGGCGCTCAAGGCGCTCAAGGCGCTCAAGGCGCTCAAGGCGCTCCGCGAAACACCCATTCCATCAGCGCATCGTGCGCTTCCTGCGCGGCGGAGGCGTTCGGGTGGTTGATGTACGCCACCACCACATAGCGGCTGCCGTTTGTCGCATCGACATAGCCGGCCAGCGCCCGGACATCGGCCAGCGTGCCAGTCTTCAGATAGGCGTTGCCCGCCGCGTGGGCGCGCGTGAGCCGGTTGCGCAGCGTGCCGTCCACGCCGAGGATGGGCAGGGAATCCACCAGCGTATAGCCCACGTCGCTGGCCAGCGCCTGCTGGAGCAGGCGGGCCATGTCATAGGCGCTGATGCGCTCCTCGCGCGAGAGGCCCGATCCGTTGTCGAGTACCAGCCCCGGCATGTCCAGCCCCTGGCGCGTCAGCCAGCGGCGGATCACCTGCGCGGAACGCGCCGTGCTGGCCGGGCCGCTGCGGTCCATCTCCGCGCCAATCGTCAGGAACAGCTGGCGCGCCATCACGTTGTTCGAGAACTTGTTGATGTCGCGCACCACGTCGCCAAGCGGCTGGCCGTAGTGGCGCGACAGCAGGAACGCGCCACGCGGTACCGCGCCGCTGCGCAGGCCCGGCATGTGCGCGAAGCGGCCGCCGGCCGCCTGCCACTCGGCCACGAACCCACCCCAGATGAAATCGCTGTGCGACAGCGTGGCGAGATTGACCACGCGCTCGCCGCAGTCGCCCGAATAGGTGCCTTCGAAGGTGGCCACCACGGTGCCGTCCGGCTGCGGGGCGATGTTGGGCGTGGCGCGCGAGCGCCAGTCGCCGCAGCGGCCGTTGGTCAGCGTCAGGCGGTTCTCCACGCGCAGCTGCGCCAGCGCGGGCGTGACCGCCACGTCCACGGTGCGGCCGGCGGCGTCCGGAGTGATCGTGAACGACAGGGTCTTGAAGGCGTACAGCAGCGCGTCCGGATTGACGTTGTAGGCGCGCTGGGACTCGCCGTCGATCGTATAAGTGCCTTCGGAGGCATCCGCGAAGAAGCTGCGGTCGAGCACCACGTCACCGTCGATGGTGGTGGCACCCGCGTGGCGCGCCGAGGCCACCAGCTTGGCCATTTCCTCGGGCACCAGCTTGGGATCGCCGCGCCCGCGCAGGTAGACATTGCCGCGGATGGTGCCGTCGGCGCCGGGTTCGCTGTCGGCGTAGAGCGAGGTCAGCCAGCGGTAGTCCGGCCCCAGCAGTTGCAGGCCGGCGAAGGTGGTCACCACCTTCATGGTCGAGGCCGGGTTCATCGGCGTCTCGGCGTTCCAGCTCACGCGGGCCTGCGGCGCGCCGACCTTGACCACGTAGAAGCTGGCGGCGGAAAGCGGCACGTTGGCGCGGCGCAGTGCGGCCGTGACCGAGGCCGGCAGCCCGGTGCGGGCGGCGGCCAGGTCGACGGCGTCGGCGCTCGCGCGGCGCACCGTGGCAGGCTTCGATGCAGTGGCTTTGACGGCCTGCGCGGTTTTGGCAGGCTTGGCGGGTTTGGCGGGCTTGGCTTCAGCACCGGCAATGCCGGTGGAGAGCAGCAGGGCGGCGGCGATGGCGGCCGCAAGCGGAAGGCGAAGCAGGGCGGGACGATTTGGCATGGCGAGCATGTTAACGCATGCCCGCCATCGGCTGGATGACGTAAAACAGCCGCTTCACGTGCCAGTTCGCCTGTGAAGTCGGCTTGGCGTCTCAGTTAGGGGCAGTCGGCGGCGCAGTCGCGCGGGGTGGCGTTCGGGATCGGGAAGATCGCGTCGTAGGCCCAGTTGTAGATCAGCGCGTAGACCATGTAGAAGCCGGCCACGGCGATGTCCATGATGAAGGCATCGATCAGGCTGATGTCGAGGTACCACGCCACGGACGGCAGGAAGACCAGCAGCAGCCCGCCTTCGAACAGGATGGCGTGGAGCACGCGGATGGCCGGCGTCTTCCGCAGCTGCCCCCGGAAGCGCAGCATCGCCTTGTCGAACATCAGGTTGTAGACGTAGTTCCAGACCGCGGCGATCAGGGACGCCACCGCGCCAATCAGGCCCATCTGGTGTAGGGCGAAGCCGAACACCCAGCTGGCCAGCGGCGCGAAGGCCAGCAGGCCGATCAGCTCAAAGCCGACGGTATGGCGGATGCGGTCTCCGGTGGTGCGCATGAGGGGATCTCCTTGGGATCGATGGAGGCCATTCTATCGGCAGGACAACTTAGGACAAGTTGGATACCATCGGCAAAACAGATGGATCGATGCTGGTCGGGCATCGATCTCGCATCGATGTGATGAAAGGAGTACCCATGAGCCTGTCCCTGGACCAGCTGCAAGCCTTCGTGGCCGCCGCCGAGAGCGGATCGTTCTCGGGCGCGGCGCGCAAGCTCGGCAAGGCGCAGTCGGTAATCAGCGCGGCGGTGGCCAACCTGGAGATCGACCTCGGCAACGCGCTGTTCGACCGCACCGCGCGCTACCCGGTGCTGACCCCGGCCGGCGAGCGCCTGCTGGTGGAGGCACGCGTGATCCTGGAGCGCTGCGAGCATTTCCGGGGCGTGGCGATGAGCCTGGGCGAGGGCGTGGAGTCGCGCCTGACGCTGGCCGTGGACGAGCTGTACCCCGAGGAAGTGCTCGGCGTGTTGCTGGACGAGTTCTCGCAACGCTTTCCCGCCGTGGAGCTGGAGCTGCTGTTCCCGCTGATGGAGGACGTCAGCCGGCTGGTGATGAGCCAGTGCGCGGACCTCGGCATCATGTGGCGTCAGGAGGTGCTGCCGCCCGAGCTGGCCTTCCACGCGCTGGGCTGGGTGCCGATGCCGGTGATCTGCGCGCCCGATCATCCGCTGGCCGCCCATGCGCAGGTCGATTTCGAGGAATTGAAGCGCCATCGCCAGCTGATGGTGGCCACGCGCAGCGACAGCGAGGAGAAGAAGCGGCTGCGCGTGGCGGCCGAGGTCTGGTGGGTGGAGAGCCAGTGGGTGATCGTCGAACTGGTCAAGCGGCGGCTGGGCTGGGCCTTCGTGCCGTGGCACATCGCCGCGAGTTCGCCGGCGGCGGCCACGCTGGTATCGCCCCGGCTGGCCTTCCAGGACCAGGACTGGCCCGTGGCGATGGAACTGGTCTGGCACAAGCAGCGCCCGCTCGGCAAGGCAGCCACCTGGCTGCGCGAGCGCGTGCGGCAGCAGCCGTTGCCGCTGGCGCCGGCGCGGTACCAGCAGCGTTGATTACTGCGGCGCGGGTTGCGGGGCAGGTTGGGCGGCAGGTTGCGGCGCCTGCGCCGTGTCCGTCCCCTCCGCATGCCAGCCGCCGCCCAGCGCGGCGATCAGCGTGACGGCCGCCGTGTACTGGCGGCCCGTGATCGACAGCGCCGTGCGCTCGGCCGTGTAGGCGGCGGTCTGTGCGGTCAGCACATCGAGCAGCCCGGCCGTACCGGCCTTGTAGCGATTGTTGACCAGCGCCAGCGCCTCGCGCGCGGAGCGCAGTGCGTCGTTCTGCACGGTGGCTTCCTGCCCCAGCAGCCGCGCGGCGGCAAGGTTGTCTTCCACCTCCTGGAATGCGCCCAGCACGGTCTGGCGGTAGTTGGCCACGGTCTGGTCGTAGGCCGCCACGGCCTGGGCCTTGGCCGCGCCGCGCAGGCCGCCGTCGAACACGGTGCCGGCCAGCCCGGCGCCCACCGACCAGACGCGGTCCGGCAGCGACAGCCAGCGCGCCAGCGTGCCCGCCGTCAGCCCGCCCGTGGCCGACAGCGACAGCGTGGGGTAGTACGCCGCCTGCGCCACGCCGATGTCGGCATTGGCCGAGGCCATGCGCCGCTCCGCCGCCGCGATATCGGGCCGGCGCTCCAGCAGCGTGGAGGGCACGGCCACCGGCACGTTGGGAATCGCATCGTCCACCTCCACCACGGCCATGGTCAGGTCCGCCGGCGGCTTGCCAACCAGCACCGCGATGGCGTGCTCCAACTGCGCGCGCGTGATCTGGATGTCGATCTGCTGCGCCTGCGCGCTCTTCAGCTGGGTTTCCGACTGCAACACGTCCGAGCGCTGCGCCGTGCCGGCCTGGTACTGGTTGCGCACCAGCAGCAGCGACTTCTCGTAGTCGGCCACGGTGCGGTCGAGCAGCGCGCGCTGCGAATCGGCAATGCGCAGCAGGAAGTAGCTCTGCGCCAGCGTGGCCTGCGTGGAGAGCAGCGTGGCGGCCAGGTCGGCCTGGCTGGCCTGCGCACCGGCCTGGGCGCTTTCCACCTGACGGCGGATGCGGCCCCAGACGTCGATCTCCCAACTGGCGGATAGCGTGGCGTTCTGGCCATTGGTGATACGGCCGCCGGTGCTGCTGGCGCCGCGCGAGAGGCCGGCGGACGCGCCGATCACCGGGAAGAAGCCCGCGCGCGCGGCCTGCAGCGAGGCGGTGGCCTGCCGGTACTGCGCCTCGGCGGCCTTGATGTTCTGGTTCGAGATCTGCACCTGCGCCATCAGGTCGTCGAGCGCGGGGTCGCCGAACACGCGCCACCAGTCGGCGCGCGCCGTGGCGTCCTGCGGCTCGGCGGTCTTCCAGTCGCCGGTCCAGGCCGGCATGGCCTCGCTGGCCTCCTTGAATGCCTTGGGGACGGGCGCGTCGGGGCGCTGGTAGTCGGGGCCGACGGCGCAGCCGGCCAGGACCATGCATGCCAGGGCAATGGCTGAGGCGCCTCGTAGCGAAAGGGGGCGGTTCATCTTCATCATGGATGTCAGGATTCCAGCCGCGGCGCGGCGTCCGGGCGTTGGCCGTGGCGCTGGCGGCGGGTGCGCCAGGCCTGCACGCGCAGGCGCCAGCGGTCGAGCGTGAGGTAGACCACGGGCGTGGTGTAGAGCGTCAGGAGCTGGCTCACCACCAGTCCGCCGACAATCGAGATGCCCAGCGGCGCGCGCAGCTCGGCGCCGTCGCCCCGGCCGATGGCCAGCGGCACCGCGCCCAGCAGGGCGGCCATGGTCGTCATCAGGATCGGCCGGAAGCGCAGCAGGCAGGCGCGATAGATCGCCTCGCGCGGGCTCATGCCCTCATTGCGCTCGGCGTCGATGGCGAAGTCGATCATCATGATCGCGTTCTTCTTGACGATGCCGATCAGCAGGATCACGCCGATCAGCGCGATGATGCTGAATTCGGTCTTGAACAGCAGCAGCGCCAGCAGCGCGCCCACCCCGGCCGATGGCAGCGTGGACAGGATGGTCAGCGGGTGCACGTAGCTCTCGTACAGGATGCCGAGCACGATGTAGATGGTGATCAGCGCGGCCAGGATCAGGTACGGCTGGCTCTTGAGCGAGTCCTGGAACGCCTTGGCGCCGCCCTGGAAGTTGGCCTGGAGCGTCTCCGGGGCACCGATCCTGGCCAGCGCGTCGCGGATGGCGTCGGTGGCCTCCGACAGCGAGAACCCCTCGGCCAGATTGAACGAGATGGTGGAGGCGGCGAACTGGCCCTGGTGGTTCACGCCGAGCGGCGTGCTGGTTGGCGTGACGCGCGCGAAGGCCGAGAGCGGTACCTGCCGGCCGTTGCCGGTGACCACGTAGATGTCCTGCAGCGCATGCGGCCCCTGGAGGTACTCCGGGCTCAGCTCCATCACCACGCGGTACTGGTTCAGCGGGTGGTAGATCGTCGAGACCAGCCGCTGGCCGAAGGCGTCGTTGAGCACGGCATCCACCTGCTGGGCGGTGACGCCGAGCTTGGAGGCGGTGTCCCGGTCGATGATCACCGAGGTCTGCAGGCCCTTGTCGTTGGTATCGGTATCCACATCCTCGATCCCCTTGATGTTCGAGATCGCCGCGCGCACCTTGGGCTCCCAGGCGCGCAGCGTCTCCAGGTCGTCGGACTGCAAGGTGAACTGGTACTGCGAACTGCTCTGGCGGCCGCCCACGCGGATGTCCTGCACCGATTGCAGGTAGAGGTTGGCGCCGGGCTCCTTGGCCAGCTTCAGGCGCAGCCGGGCGATGATGGCGTCGGCGGACTCCTTGCGCTCGTTCAGCGGCTTCAGCGTCACGAACATCTGCCCGGTGTTGCGCTGCGAGCCCCCGGTGAAGCCGGTGACGTTGACCACCGCCGGGTCGGACTGGACGATCTTGATGAAGTTGTCGAGCTTGCCGCGCATGGCCTGGAACGAGGTAGCCTGGTCCGCGCGGATGAAGCCGATCAGCCGGCCGGTGTCCTGCTGCGGGAAGAAGCCCTTTGGCACGATCACGTAGAGCCAGACGTTCAGCGCCATGGTGGCCAGCAGGATCACCCAGACCAGCTTGCCGTGCCGCAGCGCCAGGTCCAGCGAGCGCGCGTAGCGGTCGTGCAGCCAGTTGAACACGCGCTCGCTGGCCTGGTAGAAGCGGCCCTGGCGGGCCTTCTGCTCGTCCACGGGGCGCAGCAGCCGCGCGCACATCATCGGGGTGGTGGTCAGCGACACCACCAGCGAGACCAGGATGGCCACCGACAGCGTGATGGCGAACTCCTGGAACAGCCGGCCCACGATGCCGCCCATCATCAGCAGCGGGATGAACACGGCGATCAGCGACAGGCTCATCGACAGCACCGTGAAGCCCACCTCGCGCGCACCGCGCAGGGCGGCCGCACGCGGCTTCATGCCGTTCTCGATATGGCGCGAGATGTTCTCCAGCACCACGATGGCGTCATCGACCACGAAGCCGGTAGCAATCGTCAGCGCCATCAGCGACAGGTTGTTGAGCGAGAACCCGCACAGGTACATCACCGCGAACGTGCCGACCAGCGACACCGGCACGGCCACGCTCGGGATCAGCGTGGCGCGCACGTTGCGCAGGAACAGGAACACCACCATGATCACCAGCGCCACCGAGATCATCAGCGTGTGCTCCACCTCGCGCAGGGAGGCGCGGATGGTGGGCGTGCGGTCCATCATCACGTCCATCGAGATGCTGGCCGGGATCATCTTGCGCAGCTGCGGCAGCATCTCGTTGACGCGGTCCACGGTCTCGATGATGTTGGCGCCGGGCGAGCGGTTCAGCACCAGCAGCACCGACGGCTTGCCGTTGGCCGAGCCGGCATTGCGGACGTCCTGCACGGAATCCACCACGCTGGCCACGTCCTGGAGGCGGATCGGCACCGCGAAGGCGTTGGGGCCGGCGGCGGCGCTGTTGCCGCCCGTGGCGCCCGCGCTGTAGGTGGTGGTGCCGCTGCTGGTGGTGACGGTGGTGGTGGTGATCCCGTTGACCGTCTTGGTGCTCACCCCGCCGCCGGCCGTGGCGTTGGCCGTGCTGGCGATCAGCGCGCCGGCCGAGGCGGACGAAAACGTGCCCGGCGTGGCGTAGCGCACGATCAGCGGCATGTAGTCCTTGGCCGTCATCGCCTGGTCGTTGGCGTAGACCTGCCAGTTGTTGACGTTGTTCTCGAGCACGCCCAGCGGGCGGTTGGCGTTGGTGGCCGAGATCGTGTTGCGCACGTCCTCCAGCGAGATGCCGTACTTGTTCAGCGCCGTGGGGTTCAGCTCCACCCGCACCGCCGGCAGCGAGGCGCCGCCAATCGTCACCTGGCCCACGCCCTCCACCTGCGACAGCTTCTGGGAGAGGATGGTGGAGGCGGCGTCGTAGAGCTGGCCGCGCGTCATGGTGGGCGAGGTCAGCCCGATGATCATGATCGGCGCGTCGGCCGGGTTGACCTTGCGATAGGTCGGATTGTTCGGCAGGCTGGTCGGCAGCGTGCCGCGCGAGGCGTTGATGGCCGCCTGCACGTCCCGCGCGGCGCCGTCGATGTCGCGCGAGAGGTCGAACTGGAGCGTCACGCGCGTGGAGCCCAGCGAGCTGCTGGAGGTGATCTCGGTCACGCCGGCGATGGTGCCCAGCGCGCGTTCCAGCGGCGTGGCCACGGTGGCCGCCATGGTCTCGGGGCTGGCGCCGGGCAGCGACGCCGAGACCGAGATGGTCGGGAAGTCCACCTGCGGCAGCGGCGAGACCGGTAGCAGCCGGAACGCCGCGAGGCCCGCCAGCAGGATGCCGATGGTCAGCAGCGCGGTGGCAACCGGGCGTTGGATGAAGGCGGCCGACAGGTTCATCAGGCGTGCGGCTCCTGCGGGGTTGCGTTCGCGTTCGGGTTCGGATGCGGATGCGGGCGATGCACGCCGTCCTCGTCGTCGCCACCCTCGTCAGGGTCGCCAAAGCGGCGCTTGCGCCACCCCTTGAGCCGCGTCGCCACGCGGTCGAACGCCAGGTAGATCACCGGCGTGGTGAACAGCGTGAGCACCTGGCTGACCAGCAGGCCGCCGACCATCGTCACGCCAAGCGGCCGGCGCAGCTCGGAGCCGATGCCCGTGCCCAGCATCATCGGCAGCGCGGCCAGCAGGGCGGCCATGGTCGTCATCAGGATCGGGCGGAAGCGCAGCAGGCAGGCCTGGAAGATGGCGTCGCGCGGTGTCATGCCGCCCTCGCGCTCGGCCTCGAGCGCGAAGTCGATCATCATGATGGCGTTCTTCTTGACGATGCCGATCAGCAGGATGATGCCGATGATGGCAATGATGCCGATGTCCTGCCCCGAGACCAGCAGCGCCAGCAGCGCCCCCACGCCGGCCGAGGGCAGCGTGGAGAGGATGGTCACCGGGTGGATCGTGCTCTCGTAGAGCACGCCCAGCACGATGTACATCGTGATCACGGCGGCCAGGATCAGCCACAGCGTGTTGGAGAGGGAGGCGCGGAAGGCCAGCGCGGCGCCCTGGAACTCGGTGACCATCGAGATCGGCAGGTTCAGTTCCTTCTCGATCTGCGTGATCTTGTCCACCGCGGCCCCCAGGGACTCGCCCGGGGCCAGGTTGAACGAGACCGTCGCTGCCGGGAACTGGCCCTGGTGGTTGACCACCAGCTGGCCGGTGCGCTCGCTGATGCGGGCGATGGCGCCCAGCGGCACCTGCCCGCCCGACGACGACGGCAGGCGTAGCTCGGCCAGCGACTGCGGGCTGGTGCGGAACTGCGGCATGGTCTCCAGCACCACGCGGTACTGGCTGGACTGCGTGAAGATGGTCGACACCAGCCGCTGGCCGAACGCGCTGTAGAGTGCGCTGTCAATCACGGCGGTGGTGATGCCGAAGCGCGCGGCGGCATCGCGGTCGATGTCCACATAGGCGCGCAGGCCGTTGTTCTGCTGATCGCTCGCCACATCGCGCAACTCGGGTTCCTGGCGCAGCCGCTCCACCAGCCTGGGCACCCATTCGGCCAGCGTGGCCGGGTCCGGGTCTTCCACGGTGAACTGGTACTGCGTGCGCGAGACGCGGTCCTCGATGGTCAGGTCCTGCACCGGCTGGGTGTAGAGCGAGACGCCGCCAAGCTGCTGCACGGCGTCCTGGAGCCGCTGGGTGACCACCGCCATGCTGTCCCGGTCGGCCTTGGGCTTGAGGTTGATCAGCATGCGGCCGGCGTTGAGCGTGGTGTTGGTGCCATCCACGCCGATGAAGGACGAGACGCTGGCCACGGCCGGGTCCTGCATGATTACCTTCTGCACGGCCTCCTGCTTGCGGCCCATCGCCGCGAACGAGGTGGTCTGCGAGGCTTCGGTGATGGCCTGGATCACCCCGGTGTCCTGCACCGGGAAGAAGCCCTTCGGCACCAGCATATAGAGCAGGCCGGTCAGCACCAGCGTGGCCAGGGCCACCGCCAGCGTGACGGTCTGGCGGTCCAGCACCCACTCCAGCGCCCGGCCGTAGCGGTGGATCACGTTGTCGAAGAAGCGGCCCGTGGCGCGGTGGAAGCGCGGCAGTTCCTCCTCGGGCACGTGGCGCAGCAGGCGCGCGCACATCATCGGCGTCAGCGTCAGCGACACCACGGCCGAGATCAGGATCGACACCGCCAGCGTGATGGCGAACTCGCGGAACAGCCGGCCCACCACGTCGCCCATGAACAGCAGCGGGATCAGCACGGCCACCAGCGAGAAGGTCAGCGAGATGATGGTGAAGCCGATCTGCCTGGAGCCCTTGAGCGCGGCCGCCATCGGGGAATCGCCTTCCTCGATGTAGCGCATGATGTTCTCGATCATCACGATGGCGTCATCGACCACGAAGCCGGTGGCGATGGTCAGCGCCATCAGCGTCAGGTTGTTGATCGAGAAACCGGCCATGTACATCACGCCGAAGGTGCCCACCAGCGAGAGCGGCACCGCCACGCCCGGGATGATGGTGGCCGGGATGTTGCGCAGGAAGACGAAGATCACCATCACCACCAGCGCGATGGCCAGCAGCAGCTCGAACTGCACATCCTTGACCGAGGCGCGGATGGTGGTGGTGCGGTCGGTCAGCAGCTGCACGTGCACCGAGGCCGGCAGCGACGCCTGCAACTGCGGCAGCAGCGTCTTGATGCGGTCCACTACCTCGATCACATTGGCGCCGGGCTGGCGCTGGATGTTCAGCACGATGGCCGGCTTGCTGTTGGCCCAGGCGGCCAGCCGGCTGTTCTCGGGGCCATCGACGATGTCGGCCACGTCGGTGATGCGGATCGGCGCGCCGTTCTGGTAGCCGATGATGATCTGGCGGTATTCGTCGGCGGAGCGGAGCTGGTCGTTGGCGTCGATGGTGGAGGCGCGCGCGGGGCCGTCGAAGCTGCCCTTGGCGCCGTTCACGTTGGCGCTGCCGATAGCGGTGCGCAGGTCGTCGATCGACATGCCGAGCGCGGCCAGCGCGGTAGGGTTGGCCTGGATGCGCACCGCGGGACGCTGCCCGCCGCTGATGGTGACCAGCCCCACGCCCTGGATCTGCGAGATCTTGGCGCCCACGCGGGTGTCCACCATGTCCTGCAGCTTGGGCAGGGGCAGGGTGTCCGAGGTCATCGCCAGCGTCATGATCGGCGCATCGGCCGGGTTGACCTTGCTGTAGACCGGCGGCATGGGCAGGTCAGACGGCAGCAGGTTGCCGCCCGCGTTGATGGCGGCCTGCACCTGCTGCTCGGCCACGTCCAGCGACAGCGACAGCTCGAACTGGAGCGTGATGACCGACGCACCGCCCGAGGACGACGACGACATCTGCTTGAGCCCCGGCATCTGGCCGAACTGGCGCTCCAGCGGCGCGGTGACCGAGGAGGTCATCACGTCCGGGCTGGCACCGGGGTAGAGCGTGGTGACCTGGATGGTCGGGTAATCCACCTCCGGCAGCGCGGACAGCGGCAGCAGCCGGTACGCCACCAGCCCGGACAGCAGGATGGCCAGCATCAGCAGTGCCGTGGCCACCGGCCGTTCGATAAAGATGCGTGAGGGATTCATGCCGTCTCGGGTGCGTCGCCGTGCTTACTGCTGCGGCCGTTGGCCGACGGTGCCGGTGGGGTTGGCCGGCGTGTTGGTGGTCGGGTTCGGGTTGGTGTCGGTGTCGCGCGGACGGCGGGCGGCAGCGCCGGAGGCGCCCATCGCCCCACCGGCGCCGGCGGCATCGCTGGCCCCGGCGTGTGCCCCGCTGGCCCCGCTGGCGCCGCCATGGCGCCGGCCACGCCCGCGTGGGGAACTGGCCGGCGTGGTGGCGGCGGCACGCGCGGCCGGGTCCACGGCTTCCACGATCATGCCTTCCTTGAGGCGGTCGGCGCCGTCCACGACCACGCGCTGGCCCGGCTCCAATCCTTTCATGACGGCGGTATGGGTGCCGTCGGTCGGCCCCAGCGTGACCACCTGCACCTTCACCTGGCTGTCATCGCCCACCACATAGACGAAGGTGCCCTGCTGGCCCCGCTGGATGGCGGCCACGGGGATTACGGTGGCGTCTACCAGCGTGTCCACGCGCGTGCGCACGTTCACGAACTGGTTCGGGAACAGCATGCCGTCCGCATTGGGGAAGATCGCCTTGAGCTTGACGGTGCCCGTGGTGGTGTCGATCTGGTTGTCGGTGGTCAGCAGCGTGCCTTCGCCCAGCTGGTTGCGCACCTGGCGGTCCCACGCCTGCACCGGCAGCTTCTCGCCGGCGTTGAGCTTCTTCAGCACGGCCGGCAGGTTGTCCTCGGGAATCGTGTAGAGCACGGCAATCGGCTGGATCTGGGTGATCAGGGCGATGCCGTTGGTGTCGCTGGTGCTGACGATGTTGCCCGGGTCCACCTGGCGCAGGCCGATGCGGCCCGAGGTGGGCGCCACGATCCGGGTATAGCCGAGCTGGATGCGCGCGTTATCCACATTGCCCTGGTCGGTCTTCACGGTGCCCTCGTACTGGCGCACCAGCGCGTCCTGGGTATCCACCTGCTGCTTGGAGATGGAGTCCTGCGCCAGCAGCGTCTTGTAGCGCTGCTGGTCCAGCCGGGCGTTCTGGAGCAGCGCCTGGTCCCGCGCGAGCTGGCCCGCGGCCTGGTCGAGCGTGGCCTGGAACGGACGCGGGTCGATCTCCGCCAGCACGTCGCCGGCCTTGACCATCTGGCCTTCCTTGAATAGCACCTTCAGCAGCGGGCCCGAGACCTGGGCGCGCACGGTGACGTTGGTCACCGGCGTCACGTTGCCCAGGCCGTTGAGCACCACGTCCATATCGCGCCGGGCTACCGTATTGACCACCACCGGAGAGCGCGGCTGCGCGCCGGGGCCCCCCGGACCTCCCGGGCCCCCCGGGCCCCCCGGGCCCATCCGGCGGCCCGCGCCGGGGCCGCTGGCGCCGCCGGTGGCCGCGCCGGCCTCCTGCGCGGCCTGCCGGTGGCTGTGCCAGTACCAGCCGACGCCGGCCAGCACGACGATGACAGCCACGGCGATCCAGGTGCGGCGGCGGGCCGGGCGGGCCGGGCGGGGTGGACGCGGCGGGGCGGGCGGCGGGGCGGGCGGAAGAGATTGACCTTGTTCGGGGCTGGACATAGACCGGGAATCCTGGGGACGGCACGACGATGGGCGTACCTACGGGCTTGCTCGGCATATGGGGCATTCGGCCCCCTATGGCGGCGAAGTTGCAGCAGTATGCCGCATCAGGCGGGCACCGCTGCGGTGCCATGGCCTGAAGGATAATGTGCCGCCGCCATCCCACCTATTTCGTGGCTGCCCGTTTTTATTACATCGGATTACGATGGCGCTGGGTGTAACCTCCGGAAACAAAACGGTCGGGGCAAATCGCCATGTGGCGGCGCCGGCCTGACTATCATGTGGCTATGCGAACGAACCAGCCTACCCAGATCCTCGTCGTCGACGACGATCCCGAACTGCGCGACCTCCTGCGCGAATACCTGACCAGCCAGGGTTTTGCCGTCTCGGTCCTGCACGATGGCGACGGCCTCCAGGCCCGCCTCGAGCGCGAGCGGCCGGCGCTGATCGTGCTCGACCTGATGATGCCGAAGGTGGACGGCCTGACCGCGCTGCGCAACCTGCGCGCCAAGAACGACGACATCCCGGTGATCCTGCTCACTGCGCGCAGCGACGAGATCGACCGCATCGTCGGCCTTGAGATCGGCGCGGACGACTACCTCGGCAAGCCGTTCTCGCCGCGTGAGCTGCTGGCGCGCATCAACGCGGTGCTGCGGCGCAAGCTGGCGCGCCCGGCCGCCGCGCCCGAGGACCGCGAGTCGGTGGCGTTTGGCCCGTTCCGGGTCAATTTCCGGCTGCGCACGCTGCTGCGCAGCGACCAGGCGGTGCAGATCAGCGATACCGAGTTCGCGCTGCTCAAGCTGCTGCTGTCGCACCCGCTGGAAGTGCTCTCGCGCGAACGCATCGTCGAGCTGATGTATGGCAGTTCCAGCGGCATCAGCGACCGCGGCATCGACGTGCAGATCTGGCGCCTGCGCCGCCTGCTCGACGAAGACGCGCAGCGTCCGCGCTATATCCAGACCGTACGGGGCCGGGGCTACACCTTCGTGCCTGACGAAGCCGAGGACAGCATCCCGCAATGAAGCTGAGGATCGACACCCTGTTCGGCCGCATGGCGCTGCTGATCGCGGCCGTGCTGTTCATCAGCCATTTCTCGTGGCTGGCCATCCTGCGCATGGACCGCCGGCAGCAGCAGATCGACTATTCGGTGGAGCAGATGATGTTCCAGCTGAAGAGCATCGAGCGCGCGCTCGACGCGAAGCCGCCGGTGGCGCTGCCCAGCCTGATCGAGGTGGCCGACACCGCCGCGGCTGACGAGCATTCGGCCGAGCCGGCGCCGGGCCGGCCGCGCCGGCTGGTGGAGCAGTTCGTACGCCAGTTGCCCGCCGGCACGCAGATCCGGCTTGAGGACGAGACCACGCCGCGCCTCTGGATCAAGCTGCCCACGCGCGCGCAGTGGATCGCCATGCCGATCCTGTTCGTGCACAATCCCCCGCCCGACAACCGCATGCTGCCCGGTGTGGTGCTGGTGGTGGGCGTGGCGATCGTCTTCGCGCTGCTGATTGCGTGGCAGATCCAGCGCCCGGTGCGCGACATGGCCGAGGCCGCCGAGCAGCTTTCCCGCCAGCACGCGGTCAAGCCGCTGCGCGAGCGCGGGCCGCATGAGCTGCGCCAGCTGATCGTGCGTTTCAATCGGATGGTGGCGGACCTCGCGCGCATTGACCAGGAGCGCAACACCATGCTGGCCGGCATCGCCCATGACTTGAAGACGCCGCTGGCGCGGCTGCGGCTGCGCGCCGAGATGCTGTCCGACCCCAAGGCGGCCGCCGGCGTGACCCGCGATGTGGATTCCATGGCGGCGATCGTCGAGCAGTTCCTCAGCTTCGCCCAGAGCAGCGAGCCGACTGCCCGCCCGGTGCCAGTGGACAAGCGCATCGGCGAACTGGCGTTGTCGCTGCAGGAGCAGGACCGTACCGTGGTGCTGGAGCTGACTGCCGGCGAGGGCTTCCGGATGATCGCCACCCAGCTCGACCGCATCATCGGCAACCTCGTCGATAACGCCTATGCCTACGGCGCGCCGCCCGTCTGCGTGGCGACGGCGCGGGCGCCGGATGGCTGGCGGCTGACGGTGGAAGATCAGGGACCCGGGATTCCGGAAGAGGCGATGGAGCGCGTGACGCTGCCGTTCGTGCGGCTGGACCCGGCGCGCGGCGGCAATGCCCACTCGGGGCTCGGGCTGGCCATTGTGGACCGCCTGGTGCGGCAGGCTGGCGGGCGGCTGATGCTGCTCAACCGGCCCGACGGCGGCCTGCGTGTGGAGATGGTGTTCCCGTTCGCGGCGCTGGCGCAGGCCGCGTAGGCAAACCTAGACCTTCTTCTTCTCGCCAATACGGCTTTCCTTGCCGGCCAGCAGCTTGGCGATGTTCTGGCGATGGCGCACTACCAGCAGCACGCTGATGACGAAGACCGCGCCGGTGATGATGTCCACGCCGAACATCAGCACGTAGAAGAACGGCGCGAAGATGGCCGATATCAGTGCGGCCAGCGACGAATAGCGGAAGAAGAACGCGATGATCAGCCACGTGGCCAGCGTGCCGGCGCCCAGCAGCGGATGGATCGCGAACAGGATGCCGGCGGCCGTGGCCACGCCCTTGCCACCCGCGAAGCGGTGGAACACCGGGAACAGGTGGCCCAGGAACACGCCCAGCGCCGCCAGCGCCACGCCCGAGTCCTCCACACCGTAGCCCGGGCCGAAGTGCCGGGCCAGCCAGACCGCGAACCAGCCCTTCAGGCCATCGCCAATCAGCGTCAGGATGGCAGCCTTCTTGTTGCCCGTGCGCAGCACGTTGGTGGCGCCGGGGTTGCCCGAGCCGTAGCTGTGGGGGTCCGGCAGACCCATGAGCTTGCTGACCACGACGGCAAAGGACACCGACCCGATCAGGTAGGCGACGACGGCGAATAGCAGGTTGACCATTGCAGGGGAATTTTTTGGGGGTTTCGGGCTGGCGCGATTGTAGCGCGCCCGCGCGCCTCAGTCAGTGAGGCAGCATTCAGTCCCGGCTCAGTCCCGACTCAGTCCGATTTCAGTCCGGCAGCGCGCACTCGACCGGCCTGGCATCCAGCAGCCGCGTCAGCACCTCCGGCGCGATGCTGACCAGATAGCCGCGCCGCCCGCCGTTGATATAGATCCGCTCCAGCGCCAGCACGCCCGCCTCCACATAGACCGGCATCCGCTTTTTGGTGCCGAACGGCGACGTGCCGCCGACCATGAAGCCGCTGTGGCGCTGCGCCACCTCGGGCTTGCACGGCTGCACGCTCTTGCAGCCAATCTGCCGCGCCAGGTTCTTGGTCGAGACCGAGCAGTCGCCGTGCATCAGCACGATCAGCGGCTGCGCGCGCTCGTCCTCCATGACCAGGGTCTTGACCACGTCGTGCTCGGGCACGCCCAACTGGCGGGCGGACTCGCCGGTGCCGCCGTGGTCGACATATTCATAGGGATGCTCGCCGAAATCCACGCCATGCCGGCGCAGCATCTGCGTGGCGGGGGTCTCGGAGATGTGTTTCGCTTTGCTCATGAGGCGCGGCGCGGCTGGGGGCTAGCCGCGCGGATGGTGGTGGAGATGCAGCTCGCGCAGGCGCTCGCGCGCCACGTGCGTGTAGATCTGCGTGGTGGAGATATCGGCATGGCCCAGCAGCAGTTGCACCACGCGCAGGTCGGCGCCATGGTTCAGCAGGTGCGTGGCGAAGGCGTGCCGCAGCGTATGTGGCGAAAGCGGCGCATGGATGCCGCCCTCGCGCGCGTGTTTCTTGATCAGGTGCCAGAAGGTCTGGCGCGTCATGCCCTCGCCACGCTGGGTGACGAACAGCGCGTCGCAGGCGCGGCCGGCCAGCAGCGCGGGGCGCGACTCGGCCAGATAGCGGCGCAGCCAGTCACCGGCCTGCGCGCCGAACGGCACCAGCCGCTCCTTGTTGCCCTTGCCGCCCACGATGCGCGCCACGCCCTCGTTCAGGCCGATTTCCACGGTCTTCATGCTGGTCAGCTCGGACACCCGCAGCCCGCTCGCATACATCAGTTCGAGCATGGTGCGGTCCCGCAGGCCCAGCGGCGTGGCGGTATCGGGGGTTTCGAGCAGCGCCTCGACCTGGGCTTCGGAGAGCGTTTTCGGAAAGCGCGGCGGCTGCTTGGCGGGGCGCAGCAGCAGGCATGGATCGGCCTGGATCATGTGCTCGCGCAGCGCCCACTGGTAGAAGCGGCGGAACACCGTGAGCCGCCGGTTGGCCGACGAGGCGCGCGTCTCCAGGTGGCGCGCGGCGAAGTAGGCGGACAGCAGGGTGTCATCCACGCCCAGCAGCTTGCCGTGGGCGGCGCCATGGAGCCAGCGCGCCAGCAGGGCCAGGTCGCGGCGATAGGCGTCGATGGTGTTGCGCGACAGGCCGTCTTCGAGCCACAGCGCGTCGCAGAATTGATCCACCAGCGCGAGATCGGCGCTGGGATCGGTGCCGGCCGGCGCCTCGGCGTGCACAACATCGCTCATAGCAGCATCGCGCCCTCGTGGCGCAGCAGCCAGCGTTTCACGCCGAGGTGGAAGCCTTCCTCGCCATGATGGGCGAAGCCCCCCAGCCCGTTAGCGGCCACCACGCGGTGGCAGGGAATGACCACCGGAAACCAGTTCTGCCCGCACGCCTGCCCCACGGCGCGCGGCATGCTTTGCAGGCTTTTGGCGATGGTGCCGTAGGTGGTCAGGCCGCCACGCGGCACGGCCGAGATGGCGTCCCAGACCTTGCGCTGGAACGCGGTGCCGCGGTGGGCCAGCGGCAGGTCGAACACGGTGTCGGGGTCGGCGTAGTAGGCGTCCAGCTGCGCGGCCACGCGGCGCGCGAGGGCGCTGGCCGGGGCGATCAGGTCGAAGCTGTCGGGCAGGTAGACGATTTCGTGGACGTGCTCGCCATCGGCACGCACGCCGATCTTGCCGAAAGGCGCGGGCAGGATGGCATCGAAGCGGTGGGACATGGCTGGCGGACGGCTGGGGTGATGACCCCGGATTTTATGCCGATTTCCAACCACTGGCTCCCGTCTCCCT
This sequence comes from Cupriavidus sp. 2KB_3, assembly GCF_052115685.1. Classification (NCBI taxonomy): domain Bacteria; kingdom Pseudomonadati; phylum Pseudomonadota; class Betaproteobacteria; order Burkholderiales; family Burkholderiaceae; genus Cupriavidus; species Cupriavidus sp. 2KB_3. The sequence goes on along the minus strand of NZ_JBFRHD010000008.1, from coordinate 171,540 downwards.
TGGGGCGAGGGGAGCCAGTCTCAAGCGGCTTACTGCTCCAGCTTGATGTTCTGCACCTTCACAAGCGTCTTCATCTTGTCGAATTCCTTCTTGATCTCGGCGGCGTGCTGGGCCGGGGTGTTGCCCGACGGCTCGGCGCCGGCCGTGCGCAGGCGCTGGACGAAGTCCTTGTCCTGCAGCGCCTTGACGGCCGCGGCGTTCAGCTTGGCGATCACGTCGTCCGGCGTGCCGGCGGGCGCCACCAGGCCGTACCAGGCCGGGTCATTCGGCTCCTTCAGGCCCATTTCGGCGAAGGTCGGCACGTTGGGCAGGCCGTCCACGCGCTTGTCCCACGCCACCACCAGCGCGCGCAGCTTGCCGGCCTTGATGTAGGGCATCGACGACGGCAGGTTGTCCACCATGATCGGCACCTGGCCGGCCAGCACGTCGTTCAGCGCCGGGCCCGCGCCACGGTACGGAATGTGCACCATGAACGTCTTGGTCGAGACCTTGAACTGCTCGCCCAGCATGTGGCCGAAGCCGCAGGTGCCCGACGACGCGTACGAGTACTTGCCCGGGTTGGCCTTCAGCACGGCCAGGAACTCCTTGTAGTCCTTGGCCGGGAAGTTCGGGTTCACGGCGATCACGTTGGCCACGTTGGCCACGTTCGTGATGGGCTTGAAGTCCTTGATCGGGTCGTACGACAGCTTCGGGTTGCAGGCCGGGTTCACGGCCATGGTCGAGACCGTGGAGATGCCGATGGTGTAGCCATCGGGCGGGGCCTTGGCGATGGCGTCGGCGCCGATCGAGCCGCCCCCGCCGGCGCGGTTTTCCACCACCACGGGCTGGCCGAGGATGCGGCTCATCTGGTCGGCCACGCCACGGCCCACGATATCGGTGGTGCCGCCCGGCGCGAACGGAATGATCAGGCGGATCGGCTTGGTCGGAAAGCTCTGCGCGTGGGCCACGGAGGCCACCGAGGCGATGGCGGCAACGGCCAGGGTCAGTGCGGTTTTACGAGCGTGCATGAGAAGAGAGTCTCCCGTTCTGAAACCCGGACGGATCGCGCCCGGGGAGGTCATAAAACGCCGGCGAGCGTTGCGCCGGCGGCGTTGCGGATTCAGCCGCCCAGCAGGCCGCGCTTGAGCTCGCGGTCCACCGGATGCTCGCCCAGGAAGATGCGCAGCACCGCCTGGTAGAAGTCCTCGCCCGGAATCGGCCGCCCGCGCGGGATGCCGTTGACGGCCACCACGGTGCCGCTGTCGGGGGCGTAGTCGAAGTTGATGACATCGCCCCGGCGTGCCGTGCCGACCAGGGTCATGTTCTGTTCGAGCTGGGTGAGGCGGTCGGCCAGCAGCTTCAGCTGCGGCTCGGAGTGGTTCTCGCGCAGGCCCGAGTTCAGCGCCTTGACGAAGGCATCGGACTCCACCTCGCGCAGCGGGCGGATCTGCAGCCGCTTGGGCCCGTGCGTGCCCAGCGCCACGGCGGCGTTGCGCGCGCGCTCGGGCAGATACAGCCCGGCCGCGTAGCCCTTGATGACGAACACCGCGCGCAGCCCGGCGCCGTTCAGCTGCAACTCCTTGCCGCCGACGCGTGTGGCGTCGTCGAAGCGCACCCCCTCGATCTCCATCGCCATGGCATGCGTGGAGATGGCCGACAGCGGCGACAGCAGCCCCACGGCCACGGCCAGTGCGGCGGCGTGTCTGCGCAGAGCGGTGGACCGGCGGGCGGGGTACTTCATGGGTGCGGCGGGCAAGACGAGATTTGGCATGTCATGTTGCCGGAGTTCTGGAACAATACCCATCCGTATCTGCCCTAGTCCGCACATTTGACCGTGCCTGCCGTGAGGGGTCCCCGCCCGCGATCCCGGCTGTCGCATGCGTCACAAGGGTGGTCTGTTGTGCCATAAAAACTAAAGAGACATGTCTTCAGCACTGCTGCTGGTGCCGGACTTCAGCCTGATCCTGATCGGCTGGCTGCTGGTCCGCTATACGCCGTTCGACCGCGCGTTCTGGTCCGGCGTGGAACGTCTGGTCTACTTCGTCCTGTTCCCGGCGTTGCTGTTGCAATCCACGAACAGTGCCAGGTTCGACTTCTCCTCCACTTCGGCCATGCTCGGGCTGGCGCTGGCCACCACGGCGTTCGGCGTGGTCACGGGCTACCTCGTCAAGTACGTGCTGCGGCCGGCCCCGCTGGACTTCGCCTCGGGGCTCCAGACCGCGTTCCGCTTCAATTCCTATATCGGGCTGGCCCTGGCGTCGCGGCTGGGCGGCAGCGAGGGGCTGGCGCTGATGGCGCTGGTCGTCGGCGTAACCGTACCGCTGTGCAACGTGGTGGCGGTGTGGGCGCTGGCGCGGCACGGCGAGTCGCGGCTGCTGCGCGAACTGGCGCGCAATCCGCTGATCCTGGCCACGGCGAGCGGGTTGATTACCAACCTGCTCGGCCTGCATCCGCCCGAAGTGGTGGCGATGACGCTGAGCCGGCTCGGCTCGGCCTCGACGGCGCTGGGGCTGATGACGGTGGGCGCGGGACTGCAGATGCGCGGCGCCACGGGCACCGTCGGCCCGGTGGCGTGGTGGTGCGGCGTGAAGCTGCTGGCGATGCCGGCCTTCGCGTGGCTGGCCGGACGCTACCTGCCGCTGACGGTGCTCCAGTACCAGATCGTGGTGCTGTTCGCCTCGCTGCCCACGGCGTCGAGCGCGTACATCCTCGCCGTGCGCATGGGCGGCAACGGGCCGATGGTGGCGGCGACGATCTCGCTGATGACCATTGCTGCCATCGTCACCACGCCGTTCTGGCTGGCGCTGGTCAGCTAGAGGAAGTCGGGGAGGGGTCCTGGGCCAGTGCCCAGTCGATATGCTCGCGCACCAGTGGCGTGGCGGTGTCCTGCCGGCCCCGCAGCGCGGCGCGGATGCGCCCGGCCAGCGCCGCATCGGTGCCGGACGCCGCGCGCAGGCTGTTGCCCAGCCCCACGGCGAGGTTGCGCAGCCAGCGTTCATGGCCGATGCGGCGGATCGGGCTGCCTTCCAGCCGCTGGTTGAACTCGGCCTCGGTCCAGCCGAACAGGTCGACCATGTCGGGCGCGTCGAAGCCGTTGCGCACGTCGAAGTCGGGCAGCGTGGCCCGGTGCGCGAATTTGTTCCACGGGCAGGCCAGCTGGCAGTCGTCGCAGCCATAGACGCGGTTGCCCATCGGCGCGCGAAATTCCTCGGGAATCGACCCCTTGTGCTCGATGGTCAGGTAAGAAATACAACGCCGGGCGTCGAGCCGGTACGGCTCCAGAATGGCGGCCGTGGGGCAGATATCGATGCAGCGGCGGCAGTTGCCGCAGTGGGGGGTCTCGGGCGCGTCGGCGGGCAGGGGCAGGTCGACCAGGATCTCGCCGAGGAAGAACATCGAGCCGCCGTCGCGGTCCAGCAGCAGCGTGTGCTTGCCGCGCCAGCCCAGCCCGCCCTGGCTGGCCAGCGCCACCTCCATCACCGGCGCGGAATCGGTGAACACGCGGTAGCCGAACGGGCCAATGGCCTGCTCGATGCGCGCCGCCAGTTGCTGGAGCCGGTTGCGCAGCACCTTGTGATAGTCGCGGCCGCGGGCGTAGAGCGAGAGCACGGCCGTGGAAGGATCGTCGAGCCGCGCGAGTTCGTGCCCGCGCCAGTCGTCGGGGCCCTTGTCGGCCCCCCCAGCAGGCAGATAGGGCATGCGGGCGACGATGGCCCGCACCGTGCCCGGCACCAGTTCGGCCGGCCGGGCGCGCCGCGTGCCGTGGTTGGCCATATAATCCATGTCGCCGTGGTAGCCCGCCTGCAACCACGCCAACAGGCCCGCTTCCGCGTGGCGCAGATCGACATCGGCGATGCGGATCGCATCGAAGCCAAGCGCCGCGCCCCAGGCACGCATGGACTGCGCCAGGGCGGCCAGATCCGGTGGCGCCTGTGGCGAGATTTCAGTGGGGGCGGGTGCTGCGACATCGATCATTCCTGAATTGTACGCAATGCCCCTGCTCGAAGAACGCATCCTGACGCTGCCGGACGAGGCCGCCACCGCACGGTTTGGCGCCGCGCTGGCCGCCGCGGTGCAGGCCATGCCGCCGCGCACGGTGCATGTGCAGCTCTCGGGCGACCTGGGCGCGGGCAAGACCACGCTCTCGCGCGCGGTGCTGCGCGCGCTGGGCCACGCCGGCAAGGTCCGCAGCCCCACCTACACGCTGTGCGAGCCCTACGAAGTGGCCCGCGCCGATGGCTCGCCGCTCACCGTCTACCACTTCGACCTGTACCGCTTCGCGGACCCCGAGGAGTGGCTCGACGCCGGATTCCGCGACTGTTTCGCCGAGCCGGCGTTCAATCTCGTCGAATGGCCGGAAAAGGCGGGCCGCCTGCTTGGGGAACCGGACCTCCACGTGTTGCTCCAATCGGACATCCGCGCGCTGGAATCCGCCGCGGGCGCCGATCCGGAAGGCGCCGACCCCCGCATGGCCACGCTGCGGGCCTATACTCCCACTGGACTTATCCTGCTGAACGCATGCTGATCAAGCGACTCGCCACCGACCGACCCGATGGACCCGACGGACTGCTGCAGGCCCGGCGCAAGTGGATGGCGCAGGCTGCGCGGTTTGGCGCCGGCACAGTGGTGCTGACCCTCGTCGGCCCGCAGATCGCGCGCGGCGCCGGCATCGTGGCCGTGCGCGTCTGGCCTGCCGAGGATTACACGCGCGTGACCATCGAGTCCGATGCGCCGCTGGCCGCGCAGCACCAGATGATCCGCAGCCCGGACCGCCTGGTGGTGGATATCGACGGCCTTGACCTCTCGCCCACGCTGCGCGAGCTGGTGGCCAAGATCAGCACCAACGACCCCTATATTCAGACCGTGCGCGTGGGCCAGAACCGGCCGCGCGTGGTGCGGATGGTGTTCGACCTCAAGGAGGACGTCTCGCCGCAGGTGTTCACGCTGGCCCCGATCGGCAACTACCGCAACCGGCTCGTGTTCGATCTCTACCCGGTGAATCCGCCCGATCCGCTCTGGAAGCTGGTGCGCGATACCGAGGACAAGCAGCGCCGCTTCGCCCAGAACCCGCCGGCGGCGGGCAGCGAGGGCGTGGCCGGCGCACCGCCCGGGGCCGAGGAAGATGCGATTGGCGCGCTGGTGCGCAAGTTCGATGACAAGAACCAGCTGCCGCCCGCCACCACGGCGCCGCCGCCGGCTGTCGCGCAGGTCAGGCCCAAGCCTTCGGCCCCTTCCGCGCCCTCGGCGCCACCGGTGCCGCCGCCGATGGCCCAGACCAATGTGCCGCCGCCCAGCCAGTTCAAGATGCGCCGCCTGCTGACCGTGGCCCTGGACCCCGGCCACGGCGGCGAGGACCCCGGCGCCATTGGCGCGGCGGGCTCGCGCGAGAAGGACGTGGTGCTCCAGATCGCGCACCGGCTGCGCGCCAAGATCGACGCCCAGCCCAATATGCGCGCGATGATGACGCGCGACTCGGACTTCTTCGTGCCGCTGAACGTGCGCGTGCAGAAGGCGCGGCGCGTGCAGGCCGACCTGTTTGTGTCGATCCACGCCGATGCCTTCCTGTCGCCCGAGGCGCGCGGGGCGTCCGTGTTCGCGCTGTCCGAACGGGGGGCGTCCAGCTCGGCCGCCCGCTGGCTCGCCAACAAGGAAAACAACGCCGACCTGATTGGCGGGACCAATATGGGCAACAAGGATGCCCAGGTGGCGCGCGTGCTGCTGGACCTCTCCACCACGGCGCAGATCAACGACAGCATGCAGGTCGGCAAGGCCGTGCTGGGCGAGATCGGCGGCATCAACAAGCTGCACAAGGGCAGCGTGGAGCAGGCCGGGTTTGCCGTGCTCAAGGCGCCGGACATTCCGTCGATCCTGATCGAGACCGCCTTCATCAGCAACCCGGAAGAGGAGCGCAAGCTCAACGACGACGCGCACCAGGAGCAGCTGGCCAACGCCATCCTGCGTGGCATCAAGGCGTACTTCGCGAAGAACCCGCCGCTGGCGAAAAACCCGTCGGTGTAAGCCTTCTTTCGTACTGGTCAGAAACAAAAAGCGGCGCCCGAGGGCGCCGCTTTTGTCATGCGGAAAAGATTCAGACTCAGACTTAGACTCAGGCGCGGGCCGTGCCGCGCGCCTCGGGGGCGTCGTCGCGGCTGGCGTAGCGGCCGGCGATCACCGAGCAGACGATCAGTTGCAACTGGTGGTAGACCATCAGCGGCAGCACCAGCAGGCCCAGCGCGGGATGGCCCGCGAACAGGATCTTGGCCATCGGAATGCCGTTCGCCAGGCTCTTCTTCGAGCCGCAGAACACCGCGGTGATCTCGTCTTCCACCGAGAAACCCAGGCGGCGTGCGACGAAGGTGGTAGCCCCGAGCACCACGATCAGCAGGATCGCCGCGATACCCATCACCGCGCCGATGGTCTGCCAGTGGTACTGGTGCCACAGGCCGGCGGCCGTGGCATCGCAGAACGACGAATAGACGATCAGCACGATCACGCCACGGTCGATCTTGCTGGTGATCTGCTTCTTCTTGGCCAGCCAGTTGCCGATCAGCGGACGGGCCAGCTGGCCCAGTGCGAACGGCAGCAGCAGTTGCAGCGCCACGCCAGTCAGCGCGCGGCCCAGCGGCATGTTGCCGGTGCCGGAAGCACTGATCACCAGGCCCATCAGCAGCGGCGTGAGCGCCATGCCGATCAGGCCCGAGATGGTGGCGTTGAAGATGGCGCCCGGCACGTTGCCGCGCGCCATCGACGTCATGGCTACCGACGAGGACACCGTGGACGGCAGCACGCACAGGAAGAACACGCCGAGCAGCAGGTCTGCCGGCAGCGTGTCGCGCAGCGCGAACATCAGCACCACGCCCACCACCGGGAACACCACGTAGGTGAACGCCTGGACGAACACGTGCAGGCGCCAGTGACGCGCGCCGGCCACGAGCTTGTCGCGCGAGAGCGCTGCGCCGTGCAGGAAAAACACCAGCGCGACGCCAAGGTTGGTGACAATGCCAAGGTGCAGCGGACCGTCGCCGGTGCCGACCTCGGGGGCGATCAGCGCCACCGCAATCGCGGTCAGCATGATCAGCACGAAGCCGTCGATCAGGTCGTAGAGCTTTTTGAAGGGAGTCAGGATGGCGGACATTGGGGATAGTGCTTAAGGGTTTCCGCTTGGTATTGGACGCGAACGGCGTCTAGAATGCAAATTCATTTATCGTATTGATTCATCTGATCGTTGCATGAATTACACATTGCGGCAGTTGCGGGTCTTTCTGGCGGTGGCGGCGCATGGCAGTTTCAGCCGGGCGGCGGATGCCGTCGGCCTCACGCAGCCGGCGGTGAGCCGGGGCGTGGCTGAGCTTGAGGAAGCACTTGGCGTGCGGCTGCTGGATCGCACCACGCGCGAGGTGGTGCTGACCGATGCCGGTACGGCGCTGGTGCCGGCACTGGAGCGGCTGCTCGGCCAGCTGGACGACACCCTAGAGGAAACCCGCCAACTGGGCGAGCGCTACCGGGGTCGCGTGGTGATCGCCAGTGCACCCACTATCTCCGCCCGCCTGATGCCGATGTATGTGGCGGAATGCGCACGTCAATACCCTGAGATCCGCCTGTTCGTGCGCGACAACGTGCAGGCCGATGGCCTGGAGCAGATCCGCGCCGGCGCGGTGGACTTCGGCGTGCTGATTGATCCGATGGCGCGGGAAGGGCTGACCATCGCCCCGCTGGCCACCGATCCGTTCTGCTTTGTGTGTCGCCGGGATCACCCATTGGCGGACGTCGAATCGGTTTCGTGGACCGCCTTGCATGGCCAGCGGCTGGTGCTGCTCGATTTCGCGTCCGGCAGCCGGCCGCTGATCGACCGGATCTTCGCGCGCCATGGCGTGGCGCCGCATGTGGTGCAGGAGCTGGGCCATTCGGCCAGCGTGTTCGGGATGGTAGAGGCGGGGATCGGGGCGTCGGTGCTGCCGTCGTTCTCGCTGCCGCTGCCGGAGGCGTCGCCGCTGGTGTCGCGCCCGCTCACGCCGCGCGAAGAGCGCAGCATCGTCATGGTCCGGCGCGAGGACCGCTCGCTCTCGCCGGCGGCGGCAGCAGTCTGGCAGATGGTCCAGACGCTGCCGATTCCGGCCGAAGCGGTACTGACTAATTAGTTAACCGCCTTATCCGATGCGCGGCGTGGCGGTCACCATGACCGCCTCCAGCGAGAAGCTGCCGTCCGGCTGCACCCGGTAGCGCTCGCGCACCTCGGCAGGCGCCTGCTGCCAGAGATGGCGGATGGCGGCCACCGCCACCTCGGGCGTGCGCATGCGCGCCACCCAGGAATCGAAATCGAGTTCGATCCGCCAGACCGGCGACACCGTCACGTCGAACCCCGCCGCCTCGCACAGCACCGCCCATTGCGTGGGCGAATAGTCGTGGATGTGGGAGGGATCGCGCAGCAACTCCACCGACTGGAGCCACGTATCGCAGAGCGGATCGTCGGCGCCGGCAATATCGATCATCACCAGCTTGCCCTGCGGCTTCACCACGCGGCGGATCTCGCGCAGCGCGGCGGGCACGTCGCGCCAGTGATGGGCGCTCATGCGGGAGACCACGGCGCAGAAGCTGGCATCGGCGAACGGCAACGTCTCGGCCGCGCCCTGCTGCGTGGTGATGTTTGTCAGTCCTCGCTCACGTGCCGCGCCTGCCACCACGTCGAGCATGGACTGCGACAGGTCGTACGCCACCACCGCATTGGCCTGCGTCGCCGCCGCGAAGCTGGCATGGCCGGCGCCGCAGCCCAGGTCGAGCACGCGGCTGTGGCCCACCGGCTTCAGGTGGGCGAGGGCGGCCTTGAGTTGGTCGAGATCCGCGCCCTGGGCGTGGACCGCGCTGGTGAGATATGCCTGGGCGGTGGCGCCAAACTGCGCCGCGACGAGTTCCTGCTGTTGCATGGGGTGCCTCATTGTTCTATCTGGACGGGAGAAAACTTGCCTTGGGCCCAAGGGTTCACGTACTGTAGACGGCACGTTTTCCCGGTACAAGTGACCGATTTATCCTGGTATAAGAAGCACCACCATGCCTGAGCCATCGACACCCACATCGCGCGAAGCCGAACTCGGCGCCTTCCTGCGCGCGCACCGGGAGCGCCTCACCCCTGCCGATGTGGGCCTGCCGCCCGGCCGGCGCCGCCGCACGCCGGGCCTGCGCCGCGAGGAAGTGGCGCAACTGGCCGGTCTCAGCGCCACCTGGGTGACATGGCTGGAGCAGGGCCGGCCAGTGTCGATGTCCGCCCGCGCGCTGACCAGCCTGGCCCAGGCGCTGCGGCTCTCGCGCGCCGAGCACGCCTACCTGTTCGCGCTGGCGGGGCGTCCCGCGCCGCGTGACGACGCTGAACCCGCCGTGCCGCCCGCGCTGCTGGCCAGCGTGCACGCCGTCGCCGGGCCGGCCTATCTGCTCGATCGGCAATGGAATGCGCTGGCGTGGAACGCGGCGGCGGCAGACCTGTTCGTCGGCTGGCTCGATCCGGCCAGTACGGAGCGCAACCTGATGCGCGCGATGTTCCTGTCGCCGGCCTTGCAGGCGCTGGTCGAGGATTGGCCGCACCGGGCGGCGCGGCTGGTGGCGGAGTTCCGCGTGCACAGCCTGCGCCATGCCGAAGACCCGCCGACGCGGGCGCTGGTGGAGGGACTGCGGGCGGAGAGCGCGGCGTTTCGCGCGGCCTGGGCCTCGCAGGATGTGGAGGAGCGCCAGGGCGGCCGGCGCGGGTTTCATCACCCGACGCGCGGCCTGCTTACCTTCGAACAACTGACGATGGTGCCGCCAGCGGCGCCGGGCCTGATGCTCGGCATGCTGCTGCCGGCGGCGTAGCAGCGCTCTTACTTACTTCGGCTGCATCCGGATCGCGCCGTCGAGGCGGATCACTTCGCCGTTCATCATCGTATTGACGACGATGGCGTGCACCAGCTTCGCGTACTCCGCCGGGCGGCCCAGACGCGGGGGGAACGGCACCATCCGGCCGAGCGCGTCCTGCACTTCCTGCGGCATGCCCATCAGCATCGGGGTCTCGAACAGGCCCGGGGCGATGGTCATGCAGCGCACGCCGTCGCGCGCCAGGTCGCGGGCGATGGCCAGCGTCATGCCGACCACGCCGCCCTTGGACGCCGCGTAGGCCGCCTGGCCAATCTGCCCGTCGAACGCCGCCACGGAGGCGGTGTTGATGACCACCCCGCGCTCGCCATCGGCGTCCGGTGTGTTGCGCACCATGGCAGCGGCGGCCAACCGGATCATGTTGAACGTGCCGATCAGGTTGACACGCACGGTCTTCTCGAACGAGGCGAGCGGGTGCGGGCCATCCTTGCCGACGGTCTTGGCCGCCACGGCGATCCCCGCACAGTTGACCAGCCCGGCCAGCCGGCCCAGCTTCAGCGCGGCATCGACAGCCGCCTGGCCATCCGTTTCGGACGCCACATCGCACTTCACGAACTGGCCGCCCAGTTCCTCGGCCAGCGCGGTGCCAGCCGCCTCGTTCAGGTCGGCGATGACGACCTTGCCACCGGCTTGCGCCAGCATCCGCGCGGTGCCCGCGCCCAATCCCGATGCGCCGCCAGTGACGATGAATACGTTGTTCTGGATGTCCATCCGCCTGTCTCCTTGATTTGCTGTGGTCAGATTGCCGTTTACGTTAACGTAAATCGAGCGTTATGGGAAAGCCGGGAGGATAAAAAACGAACGCACGAACGGAAAAAGGCGACCCGGAGGTCGCCTTTTCTTTTCTGGTGCAGCGGTGTGGCGCGCTTACTTCAGCGCTTCGAACACGGAGGCCGTGATCTTGTCCACATCGCCCACGCCCACGATCTTGCGGTACTTGGGCGGCGACACCTTGGCCGACGCATCACCGTTGGCGGCCCAGTTCGAGTAGTAGTCGACCAGCGGACGGGTCTGCTGCGAGTACACGTCCAGGCGCTTGCGCACGGTCTCTTCCTTGTCGTCGTCGCGCTGGATCAGCGCTTCGCCGGTCACGTCGTCCAGCATGTCCTGCTTGGGCGGGTTGAACTTGACGTGATAGGTGCGGCCCGAGGCCACGTGCACGCGGCGGCCGCTCATGCGCTCGATGATGGCGTCGAACGGCACGTCGATCTCCAGCACGTAGTCGATGGCCACGCCGGCTTCCTTCATCGCCTCGGCCTGCGGAATGGTGCGCGGGAAGCCATCGAACAGATAGCCCTTTTCGCAGTCGCACTCCTTAAGACGGTCCTTCACCAGGCCGATAATGATGTCATCGGACACCAGCCCGCCCGCGTCCATCACCTTCTTGGCTTCGATGCCCAGCGGCGTACCGGCCTTCACCGCGGCGCGCAGCATGTCGCCCGTGGAGATTTGCGGAATGCCGAACTTTTCGCAGATGAACTTGGCTTGCGTGCCTTTGCCGGCGCCAGGTGCGCCCAACAGGATCAAACGCATTTACGGGTCCTCAGAACAATTTGAATTCGGTCTTGCGGGGGTATCGAAGGAGGGTAACGCCGCAACTTGACGCAGGACTTACGCCGGCGGGTAATGCCGGCGTCACGTCTTGGTTGGCGCCCGGGCGCACTCGGCTGCCGAAGGCAGCGGGGCTCACGGTCTGGCTCGCTTTCTCTATCTCCCCACCGAGCCTTGTGCGGACGCGCAGCACACGCGCCCACGGGCTCTGTTTCGGCAAGCATTATGCCACGGGCAGTACGGTTCGGATTCCGTTCAGGTTGCAGCAGTATGAACTTCCGTGCAGGAATGCTGTCACGGACCTTCCTGCGCCACGCTGCCGGCCCACAGGGCACGCACGCGTTCGAGGTCGGCCTGGGTGTCCACGCCGGGGGCGGGTGCCGCCCCCGTCACCAGCACGCCAATCCGCTCGCCATGCCACATGGCACGTAGCTGTTCGAGGGCCTCGGCCTGCTCGATCGGGGCGACGGCCAGCGTCGGAAACCGGCGCAGGAAGCCAGCCCGGTAGGCATAGAGGCCGATATGGCGCAGCACCGGCATGGCCGGCAGCGGCACGCTGGCGGTGGCCGCAGGCTGGGTGGGCACGGCGGCCCAGGCATCGCGCGCCCACGGAATCGGCGCGCGCGAGAAGTACAGCGCCCGGCCCAGGTTGTCGCACACCACCTTCACCACGTTCGGATTGAACACCTCGGCCACGTCATGGAGCGGGTGCGCCGCCGTGGCGATTGCGCAATCGGGGTGGGCGGCCAGGTGCAGCGCCACCTCGTCGATCAGGTTCGGGTCGATCAGCGGTTCGTCGCCCTGCACGTTGACCACGATGTCGTCGTCGGCCAGGCCCAGCAGGGTGGCCACTTCGGCGAGGCGGTCGGTGCCGGACGGATGGTCGGCCCGCGTGATCACCGCCTCCACGCCGTGCGCGGCACAGGCGTCCGCCACGGCGGCGGCATCGGTGGCCACCACGGTACGGCGCGCGGACGAGGCGTGGGCGCGTTCGGCCACGCGCACGATCATCGGGTGCCCGCCGATATCGGCGAGCGGCTTGTTCGGCAGGCGCGTCGAGGCGAGCCGGGCCGGAATCACGACGGTAAAGGCGGGAATGCTCATCGCGGGAAAACTCAGTTGCCGGCGGCCGGGGCGGACGGCTCCACGGGCACCACGCGGCCCGGCACGGTCTGGCGCGCTTCATCGGCCAGCATGACCGGAATGCCGTCGCGGATGGGGTAGGCCAGCTTGTCCGCGTGGCAGATCAGTTCCTGCGCGGCGCGGTCGTATTCGAGCTTGGCCTTGCAGAGCGGGCAGACGAGGATTTCAAGCAGCCGGTTGTCCATCGTGGGATTCCTTGTCGAGCCCGGTCGTCGCCCCGTTTGCTGCGGGGGCGGCTTGCCCCACGGTGACGGGCGTGGCGAGAGCCGGGTTGCGCGCCTGCACGGCGCGGCGGATTTTGTCGATCAGGCCCGCGTCGATCACGGGCGTGGTGGGGACGACCCAGATGCGCGGGTCGTCGAAGCGGTCGCATTTTACGGCATCCTTTTCGGTAATCAGGATGACGTCGGCATCGAGCGCCGCCGGGTGGTCCGCGAAGGGGTCCTCGGCAAAGTCGTAGTGGTCCGGCAGCGGCAGCGTGGCGGGCTGGAGCCCGGCGCCGCGCAGGCTGGCGAAGAACCGTTCCGGATTGCCGATGCCGGCCGCGGCCAGCACGCGCCGCCCCGCGAAGGCGGAGAGCGGGCGCACCATCGTTGGGTCGCTCAGCTGCCAGGCATCGTCGAGTTCCAGGCGCATGCCGTAGACATCGGGTTTGTCCGGCGTGGCGCGGAAGTGCGGGTCGTTGATCAGCGTGGCGTCGCGCGGGCGGGTCAGCGGCTCGCGCAGCGGGCCGGCCGGCAGCAGCATGCCGTTGCCGCCCATGCGGGTGTCGAACATCACGATCTCGAAGTCGCGCTGGAGCTTGTAGTGCTGCAGGCCATCGTCGAGCAGCAGCACGTTCACGCCGGGGTGGGACACCAGCATGGTCTGCGCGCACAGCGCGCGGTCCGGATAGACCCAGACCGGTACGTCGGTCGCCCGCGCGATCAGCAGCGGTTCGTCGCCCACCTGGCTGGCCTGCGAGGTGGGTTTCACGCGGCGCGGATGCTTCAGCGACACGCCATAGCCGCGCGAGACCACGCCGGGCCGCAGCCCCGCCTCGGTCAGCGCGCGCGCCAGCGCAATCACGGCCGGCGTCTTGCCGGTGCCGCCCACGGTGACATTGCCCACCACGATCACCGGCATCGGCATCCGGGTGGATTGGAACCAGCCGTTGAGATAGCCGTGCCGGCGCACCCGGGCAATCAGGCCGAACAGCAGCGAGGCCGGCCACAGCAGCCACGCGAACCAGCCGCGGCGCTGCCACTGGGCGGTGACGAAGTCGGCTACGGCGTGTCGGGGAGCGGGCATGCGGGCGGCGGAGGCGACGATAGGGCGGACGGAATTCGGCGACGGCGCGCCGGCTGGCGCCCCATCGATCAGTATGCAGACATTATGGGCATTGCGCGGCGCACGCCGCAAGCCCGGTGCGGATGGTACACCAGGTACACCAGCGGCCCGGCGCCGCCGGCGTGGGCCGCTGGGGATGCAACCTCAGGTCAGCGCGGCTGGGTGCTCTGCGTGGCGAAGGTCAGGCGCGACAGACCGGCCACACGTGCGGCCTCCATCACATTGATGACGGCCTGATGGCTCGCCTGGGCATCGGCATTGACGATGACCACGGGCGGCGGGCCGTTGCCGATGGGACCGGCCGCGTTGCGCAGCTGGTCGGCCAGGCTCGTTACGTCCTTCTGTTCGAGCACCTGCTTGTTGACCGAGTAGACGCCACGGGCCGAGACCGACACGACGATCTCGCTCGGCCGTTGCTGGGCGCGCTCGGCGTCGGCGGTGGGCAGCTGGATCTGCAGCTCGGTGTAGCGCGAATAGGTGGTCGTGATCATCAGGAAGATCAGGATCACGAGCAGGACGTCGATGAGCGGGATCAGGTTGATCTCGGGCTCCTCGCGCCGCTGGCGGGAACGGAAATGCATGGCGGCTCCCCGCGGCTCAGGCCCGCCGCTGGGGCAGGATCGCGTCGAGGAACGTGGTGGCGCGGAATTCCAGTTCGGCCACGTAGTCGTCCACGCGGCGGCGGAAGTAGCGCCAGAAGATCAGCGCCGGAATGGCCACGATCAGGCCGAAAGCGGTGTTGTACAGCGCCACCGAGATGCCGTGTGCCAGTTGCTCGGGGTTGGCGCCGGTGCCGCCCTGGCTGCCGAAGATCTCGATCATGCCGATCACGGTGCCGAGCAGGCCCATCAGCGGGGCCACCGAGGCAATCGTGCCGAGCGCGTTCAGGTAGCGCTCCAGCTCGTGCGCCACGGCGCGGCCGGCTTCCTCGACCACATCCTTGGCGGCATCGCGCGAGGTATGCGGCTGCAGCACCACATGGCGCAGGCCGGCGGCCAGCACGCGGCCCAGCGGGGAATTCTTTTCGAGATTGTTCACCACCTCGGGCGTGGCCTTGCGCTGCTGGGCGGCCGACAGGGCCTCCTCGTACAGGCGGGCCGGCAGCACCTTGCTGCGCTTGAGGGTGAGGAAACGTTCGACGATCAGCGCGAGGGCAATGATCGAGGCGAGCAGCAGTGGCCAGATCGGCCAGCCGGCCGCTTGAATGATGGAAAACACGTGGACCCCCGAAATCTACAGAACCAACAGACCCGAAACGGACAGCGAGGTACCGGTGCGGTACCGCCAATGCGCGGCAGCCTTTGTTGCGCACCGATGGACCGGCGCGCCGCGGCAATGCTCGAAAAATGCAGGCGCCACTCTAACCCGCCCCTCGGCGCGCGGCAAGACACTCGCGCGCGTGCTGTCTCGGGCGCGCGTCGGCCTGCCCCGGGCGGCTTGCGCGGCTGTCTGTGCGGCTTTCCACACTGGCGCGGGACAGTGCTGTGGACGGGTTGTGGAAAGCTGCCTGAAAAGCGGGCTAAGTCCTTGATTGGAAAGGGGGTCCGGGGTGTTGCACAAAAAACAGGCAAACGCGGCAGGTGCGCGATGCACCCCGGCGGCGCGGGAGCGCGGATGCCGGCCCGGCGCCACTGTCCACAGCCGGGCGGGACAGGACTGTGGACCCGCTGTGGACAGCGTTCTGAGAAGCCGCCTAAGCCGTTGATCCATAACGGGGATCGGGGTCCTGCCTAAAAACCGGGCAAACGGGTGATTGGGGGGAGGAAGGTGGCCGAAGCGGCCCCTCGCACCGACCGCCCGGCGAAAGTCGACCGCTTTCCACATGGATGCGGGACAGTGCTGTGGATCGGCTGTGGATAAGCGCCGGACAAGCGGACTAAGTGATTGATCGATATAGTATTCCCTGCGATTGCTGAAAAATCAGGCAGTTTTGGTGCGCTGCGGCATCGCGGTGAGGGTGGGGCGACATCATTCCCGCCACCTGTTGCTGTAGCGCAAGCCGCGCGCAGCGGCAGAAGTTCTCCACAGGCAAAACGCTTGACAAATCGATTATCCAGAGCTTCTGTGGATAACTTTGTGAACAAGATGCGGCCGCTGGCCGTAAGTGGTTGACGCGTAAGGTTTTCTCTTACATTGCCTGTTTTTTGGTCCGACCCGATTCCTCATAAGAATCAAAGGCTTGTACGGATGGATGCGGCAATCCGAGCGATCGCCACGGCGCGGGGTGAACCACTTGACACAGCGGGTATGCTGTGGACATGTCCATTCCACGCCGCCTGTGCGGCCGTGCGCCATGCCCGACTTTGAGAACCTTCCGCGCAACCTCCCGCCCGCCATGCCCGCGCGAACCCGCGAGGTGATCCCGGTCAGTGAACTGAACCATGCGATTGCGGGCGTGCTCGAGCGCAGCTTTCCGCTGGCCTGGGTGCGGGGAGAAATCTCAAACTTCACGCGTGCGGCGAGCGGCCATTGGTATTTCTCGCTCAAGGACGCCCGCGCGCAGATCCGCTGTGTGATGTTCCGGGGGCGCAACCAGCACGTGGATTTCGCCCCGCGCGAAGGGGAGGCAGTGGAAGTGCGCGCGCTGGTATCGATGTACGAGGCGCGCGGCGAACTGCAACTGGGCGTGGAAGCGATGCGCCGCGCCGGCATGGGCAATCTTTACGAGGCTTTTCTGCGTCTCAAGGAAAAACTTGCCCAGGCCGGTCTGTTCGATACCGAACGCAAACGACCCATTCCGAGCCACGCGCGCACGATTGGCGTGGTGACCTCGCTCCAGGCCGCGGCCATGCGCGACGTGCTGACCACGCTCCAGCGCCGCGCGCCACATGTGCCGGTCATCGTCTATCCGGTGCCGGTGCAGGGTGCCGGCGCGGCGGAGAAGATCGCCGCCATGCTCGATCTCGCCAGCGCGCGGCGCGAATGCGACGTGCTGATCCTGTGCCGGGGCGGCGGCAGCATCGAGGATCTCTGGTCGTTCAACGAGGAAGTGGTGGCGCACGCGATTGCACGCAGTGCGGTGCCAGTGGTGTCCGGCGTGGGCCACGAGACCGATTTCACGATTGCCGACTTCGTGGCCGATGTGCGCGCTCCCACGCCCACGGGCGCGGCGGAACTGGTCAGCCCGGACCGCGCGCACCTGCTGCAGGCGGTGCGCCGCGCGCGCGATGCGCTGGCGCAATCCCTGGACCGGCAGATGGAACGCCGTGCGCAGCACCTGGAATGGCTGGCGCGGCGGCTGCGCAGCCCGCAGGCGCAGCTGCAGGAGCGGCGCGCCCGGGTCGACAATCTGGCCCGGCACTTGCGTGCAGCGCTGCGCGACACGGTCTCCGCGCAGCGCCATCGGCAGGACGTGCTGGCGATGCGCTGGCGCGCGTGCCGCCCTGACGTGGCGGCTGCGCAGGCCGATCTGGGCCGGCTGGCCGCGCGGCTGGAAGCCGCCGCCGTGCGCCGCCACGAGCGCGAGAGCCAGCGGCTGGGCCGTGTGGCCGGCGCGCTGGAGTTGCTGGCGCCGCAGCGCACGCTGGAGCGCGGCTACGCGGTGCTGCTGGACCAGCGCGGCCGGGCGCTGCGCTCGCCGGCCGAGTTGCGCGCGGGCAGCGTGGTGGAGGCGCATCTGGCCGACGGCGTGGCAGATCTCGAGATCGCCGGCGTGCAGGCCAAGCTGGCGGCATTTTGAGTCCTGCCGGGCCGGGATGGGACTGATTCTCAATCGACCCACCATTGTCTTCCGCGCAAACTAACATGAGTCCAGGGGGCATTCCGCCCGCGTTTGCGCGGGTCTGGCAAGTCACCTACAATCGGCAACTCCCCACCCCAAACCTAGAGACAGAACAATGGAACACAAGCTCCCCCCGCTCCCGTACGCGCATGATGCCCTGGCTCCGCACATCTCCAAGGAGACCCTGGAGTTCCATCATGACAAGCACCACCAGACCTACGTCACGAACCTGAACAACCTGATCAAGGGCACCGAGTTCGAGAACGACACGCTGGAAGCCATCGTGAAGAAGTCGTCGGGCGGCATCTTCAACAACGCTGCCCAGGTGTGGAACCACACGTTCTACTGGGAATCGATGAAGCCCAACGGCGGCGGCCAGCCGACCGGCGCGCTGGCAGATGCCATCAACGCCAAGTGGGGCTCGTTCGACAAGTTCAAGGAAGAGTTCACGAAGACCGCCGTGGGCACCTTCGGCTCCGGCTGGGCCTGGCTGGTGAAGAAGACCGACGGTTCGCTGGACCTGGTCTCCACCTCCAACGCCGCCACGCCGCTGACCACCGACGCCAAGCCGCTGCTGACCTGCGACGTGTGGGAACACGCCTACTACATCGACTACCGCAATGCCCGTCCGAAGTACGTGGAGGCATTTTGGAACGTGGTGAACTGGGACTTCGCGTCGCAGAACTTCGCCTGAATCCAGGTTCCGCAAGCGTGACAAATTCGTCACGAAGGCGGTAGGAAAAGGCCCCGGCACGGGGCCTTTTTTGCGTCTGCAACCTCCGCCCGGTGACGTCCGTGCGGCAACGCCTGCACATAGTAAATCTCCTACAATAGCGAGAAGAGCGAAGGTAATAGGCGGCAGTAATCCCAGGAGGCAAGATGAGTGCGTGGTCGCAATCGACGTTGGCCCAAAGCCCGCAGGACAGCAAGGAGCGCGTGGTCTACGTGGTCGATGACGACGAGGCGGTCCGGCTCGCCCTGAGCGGGTTGCTGCGCTCCACCGGCCTGCGCGTGGAGACCTTCGAATCGTCGCAGGAATTCCTGGCTTTTCCCAAGCATGACGCGCCGAGCTGCCTGATTCTCGATGTCCGGCTGCGCGGCGAAAGCGGTCTCGCCTTCCAGGAGCAGATCGCCAAGAGCGGCGTGCGCATGCCGATCGTGTTCATGACCGGTTATGGCGATATTGCGATGACGGTGAAGGCCATGAAGGCCGGCGCGGTCGATTTCTTCGCCAAGCCGTTCCGCGACCAGGACATGCTGGACGCGGTGGCCAACGCCCTGGCCCGTGACGGCGAGCGGCTGGCCGCCGAGCAGTCGGTGGCGGGCCTGCGCACGGCCTACGAATCGCTGACCCCGCGCGAGCGCGAGGTGCTGGTGTTCGTGGTGGCCGGCCTGATGAACAAGCAGATCGCCTATGAGATGGATCTCACGGAAGTCACCGTGAAGATCCACCGTGGCCGGGTCATGAAGAAGATGGGCGCGCGCTCGGTGGCCGATCTGGTCCGCAAGGCCGAGTCACTGGGCGTCCAGCCGCAGCCGCGCAAGCCGGCCTGAGCCGGCGCATCGCTCCAGAATTCGTCAATTTACGATGGCAGATCCAGCGCTACGCTGAGCCAGTGGGCGATGGCGTCCGGGTCCACCGGCTTGTCGAGCACGGCCAGCGCGCCGTTCTCGGCCGCGCGGGCCTTGAGGTCTGCCGTGGGGAAGGCGGTGATGAAGATGGTCGGCGGCGCATAGCCGAGCGACAGGATGCGTTCATGCATCGCCACGCCGGACATGCCGGGCATCATCACGTCGGAGATCAGGCAGGCGGTGACGGCGAGCAGGCCCGATTGCAGGAACTCCTCCGCCGAGGCGAACAGGCGGGTCTGCCTGCCGAACGAGCGCACCAGGCTCTCCGTCGCGAGGCGAACCGCCTCTTCATCGTCGACAATCGACACAATTTGATCAGAAGACAAAAGATCGACCTCGACCCTTGGGGATGGATATGGCACGCGGCAGGCGTGCACCCGCGCGTGAATGTGTTGACGTTTCCAGCGTAGCGCTCATGCCTGCGGCGGAGCATTATACAAACGTATTACGCCTTGCCCGGTGGCCTCGGGTAATACCCCAGTATGACGTTGCGCATCCTAGGTAGGACGTGCCGCTACCCGTCCGCAGAATAGTTTTACGCCCCTCCGGCACGTAACCTTGTGTCATGGCCGGTGCGAGTGCGCAGTGCACCCGCAGACAGCCGGCACGCTTGATAGGGGGGCCATCAAATGCATCAGACGGTGACATCTCAGTGTGGTTTTCGCGTGGGCACGGCCAATCGCGCCGACGCGCTGTCCAGTTGCTTCGCCACCAGCTACGCCGGCATCATCGCGTTCATGGCGGTGGCCACGGAGGGCAGCTTCGTCCGCGCCGGCGAGCGGCTGGGCATCGGCCGCTCGGCGGTGTCCCGGAGCGTGCAGAAACTGGAAGAGCAGCTAAGCACCCGCCTGTTCCTGCGCACCACGCGCACCACGAACCTGACCCGCGAGGGCGAGCGCTTCTTCGAGAACTGCAACCTTGGCGTGACCCAGATCGTCGGCGCCATGAACGACATGCTCGACCTGCGCAACGGCCCGCCGCGCGGCATGCTGCGTGTCTGCTCCACCGTGGGCTTCGGCCGCAAGGTGGTGGCGCCGCTGCTGCTCAAGTTCTCCGAGGCCTACCCCGAAATCTCGGTGGATCTGCTGCTCGATGACCGGCCCGCCAACTTCGCCGCCGACCAGGTCGACGTGGCGTTCCGCGACGGCTATATCGAGGACTCCAGCATCATCGCCAAGCAACTGATCCCGATGCAGATGGTGGTCTGCGCGGCGCCGGCCTATGTCCAGAAGCGCGGCCTGCCGGCCACGCTGGACGAACTCGGCCAGCACGACTGCATCAACCAGCGCTTTACCGGCGGGCGCGTGGCCGAGTGGGAATTCAAGGTGGACGGCCAGTTGCGCAAGGTACTGCCGACCGCCCGGCTGACCTTCAACGATGCCGACCTCGTGCTCCAGGCCGTGCGCGATGGCCGGGGCATCGCCCAGATGCCGGCGCACCAGGTGTCCGACTACCTCGCGCGCGGGGAACTGGTCATGGCCCTGCACCAGCATGTGCCGAGCGACCGGGGCCACTACATCAGCTACCTGTGCCGCCAGCACCTGCCCACCCGCATCCGGGTGTTCGTCGATTTCATGACCGAGCAGATCCGCGCGCTCGACCTGCTCCAGCTGGCCAGTAGCGACACCGCACCGGAGCGGCTGGCGGCTTGATTCCCGAGGTGATCGATCGGGCATCCCTCATCACGCCGGGCCCGGCTCTCCGCAGGCCTGCGCGTTCCGCTGTACCGGCCAGCGCACACCTCATGGCGTCCGGTTCACCTTGGTATATGCTGACGCAGATCCCTCATGTTTGTCGGCGCCAATGGGTAACAGACTGCACGTCCTGTGGGACGACGGCGAACGCGTGTTCTGTCGAGACAAGCTTCCAGGCGAGGGCGGCGGCCACGCGGTGCTGCTGGCACGCCCGGCGGCGGAACACCCTTTGCCCGCCACGCTGGACCGCCTCGCGCACGAGTTCGCGCTCCGGGACGAACTGGACGGCGCCTGGGCGCTGCGCCCGCTGGAGTTGTCGCGCGATGGCGGGCGGACGGTGCTGATGTTCGACGATCCGGGCGGCGCGCCGCTCTCGACGATGCTGGGCACGCCGATGGATGCCGGCACCTTCCTGCGCCACGCCACCGGCATTGCCCTGGCGCTCTGCAAGCTGCACCAGCGCGGCCTGGTCCACAAGGACCTCAAGCCCAGCCATATCCTCGTGAACTGCGCCGACGGCCAGGCCCGGCTGACCGGCTTCGGCCTCGCCTCGCGCCTGCCACGCGAGCGTCAGGCCCCGGAACCCCCCGAGACCATCGCCGGCACGCTGGCCTATATGGCGCCCGAGCAGACCGGGCGGATGAACCGGTCGATTGACTCGCGCAGCGACCTCTACGCCTTCGGCGTCACCCTCTACGAGATGCTGACCGGCGCGCTGCCCTTCACGGCGACGGACGCCATGGAGTGGGTGCACTGCCATATCGCGCGGATGCCGCCGTCGCCCCGCATGCGGGTGGAGACCGTGCCGGCCGCGCTGTCCCGCATCGTCATGAAGCTGCTGGCCAAGACCGCCGAGGAGCGCTACCAGACCGCCGCCGGGGTCGAGCACGACCTGCGGCGCTGCCTGGAGGAGTGGGAGCGCCAGCGCCGTATCGAGGACTTTCCGCTCGACGAGCACGGCACGCGCGACCGGCTGATGATCCCCGAGAAGCTGTACGGGCGCGAGCAGGAGGTCGACACCATGCTCTCGGCCTTCGCGCGCATCATCCGCACCAGCACGCCGGAACTGGTGCTGGTGTCCGGGTATTCGGGCATCGGCAAGTCCTCGGTGGTCAACGAACTGCACCGGGTGCTGGTGCCGCCGCGCGGGTTGTTCGCCTCCGGCAAGTTCGACCAGTACAAGCGCGATATCCCGTACTCGACGCTGGTGCAGGCGTTCCAGAGCCTGGTGCGCACGCTGCTCGGCAAGTCGGACACGGAGCTGGCGCGCTGGCGCGGTGCGCTGCTGGAGGCGCTGGAGCCCAACGCCCGGCTGGTGACGGACCTGATTCCCGAGCTGAAGCTGATCATCGGCGAGCCGGAGCCGGTGCCGGACCTGGAGCCGCAGCAGGCCCAGCAACGCTTCCTGCTGGTGTTCCGGCGCTTTATCGGCGTGTTTGCCCAGCCGGAGCACCCGCTGGCGCTGTTCCTCGATGACCTCCAGTGGCTGGACGCCGCCACGCTAGACCTGATCGAGGACGTGCTGGTCCGCGCCGACCTGCGCCACCTGATGCTGGTGGGCGCCTATCGGGACAACGAGGTCGATGCCACCCATCCGCTGACCGGCAAGCTGCTGGCCATCCGCAACGCCGGGGTCAGGATCGAGGACATCAAGCTGGCGCCGCTGAGCCGCGCCCACATCGAGCAGCTGTTTGCCGATTCGCTCCATTGCGAACGGGCGCGCATCGCGCCGCTGGCCCAGCTGGTGGAGGACAAGACTGCCGGCAACCCGTTCTTCGTGATCCAGTTCCTGCAGGCGCTGGTGGAGGAGGACCTGCTGGCCTTCGACCACGACGCGCGGCAGTGGACCTGGGACCCCGACCGCATCCACGCCAAGGGCTACACCGACAACGTGGTGGACCTGATGGTCGGCAAGCTGGCCCGCCTGCCGGCCGAGACCCAGCAGGCGTTGCAGCAGCTGGCCTGCCTCGGCAACGTAGCCGAGATGGCGACCCTGAGCACCGTGCTGGGCGTGCCGGAGGCGCAGGTCCACGCGGCGCTGTGGGAGGCCGTCCGCCAGGAGCTGGTCGAGCGGGCCGATGGCGCCTATGCCTTCGCGCATGACCGGGTCCATGAGGCGGCCTACCTGCGGATTCCGGAAGCCTCGCGCGCCGCCGCCCATCTGCGCGTGGGCCGGTTGCTCGCCGCGCAGACGCCGCCGGAGACGCTCGACGAGGCCATCTTCGAGATCGCCGGCCAGCTCAATCGCGGGGCGGCGCTGATGACCGAGCCGGACGAGCGCGAGCGGCTGGCGGCGCTGAACCTGATGGCCGGGCAGCGCGCCAAAGCCTCCACGGCCTACGCCTCGGCGCTGGCCTACCTGAGCACGGGGGCGGAGCTGCTGGGCGACGAAGGGTGGGCGCACCGCCACGCGCTGCGCTTTGCGCTGGAGCAGCACCGGGTGGAATGCGAGTTCCTGACCGGCCAGCTGGATATCGCGGACGCGCGCCTGGGCGCGCTGACCCCGCGCGCCACCACCACAGTCGAGAAGGGCCGGGTCGCCTGCCTCCAGATGGACATCTGCCTCGTGCTCGACCAGAGCGACCGCGCGGTGGCCGTGTGCCTGGACTACCTGCGGCATGTCGGCATCGAATGGACGCCTCACCCGGACGACAACGCCGTCCGGCGCGAATACGACGAGATCTGGACCCGCCTCGGCGACCGCCCCATCGAGGCATTGATCGACCTGCCGCTGATGGACGACGCGGCGTCCCTCGGCACCGTGGAGGCGCTGAGCAAGCTGTTCGCGCCCGCCCTGCAGACCGATGCCAACCTGGCTTGCCTGACCATCTGCAAGGCGGTCAGCCTCAGCATGGAGCGCGGTAATTGCGATGCGTCCTGCGTGCTCTACGCCAATGTCGGCCGGGTGGCCGGGCGGCGATTTGGCGACTATCAGGCCGGCTTCCGCTTTGGCCAGCTGGGCTGCGAACTGGTGGACCGGCGCGGCCTCACGCGCTTCGAGGCCAAGACCTACCTCTGTTTCTCGATCTTCGTCATGCGCTGGCTGCGGCCGGTGCGCGAGTGCCAGCCGCTGCTGCGCCGCGCGTTCGCGGCGGCGAACCGCATCGGCGACCTGCCGTACGGTGCCTACGCGGGCAACAGCCGCAACTCGGACATGATCTTTGCCGGCGAGCCGCTGGCCGAGGTGCAGATGGAGGCCGAGCGCGGGCTGGCCTACGCCGAAAAGGTGCGCTTCGGGCTGGTGATCGACTTTATCGCCACGCAGCTGGCGCTGGTGCGCATGCTGCGCGGCCTGACGCCGGTCTTCGGCAGGCTGGATGGCGAGCCATTCGAGGAGGCGCGCGTCGAACAGCATCTGGCGGCCAGCCCGGACCTCGCGCTGGCCGAGTGCTGGTACTGGACCCGCAAGCTCCAGGCGCGCTACCTGTGTGGTGATTACGTCACCGCCATGGCCGCCGCCGCGCGGGCGCAGGCGCTGCTCTGGACTTCGTCCTCGTTTTTCGAGGAGGCGGAGTATCACTTCTACGCCGCGCTGGCCCAGGCCACCGCCTGTGACAGCGCCCCGGCGGACGAGCGCCAGCCCCATCTGGACGCGCTGGCCGCGCATCACCGGCAACTCGCGCACTGGGCCGAGCACTGCCCGGAGAACTTCGCGGACCGCGCCACGCTGGTCGGCGCCGAGATCGCCCGTGTGGAAGGCCGTCTGGTGGATGCCGAGCATGGCTACGAGCAGGCCATCGACGCGGCGCAGGCGAGCGGCTTCGTCCACATCGAGGCGCTGGCCAACGAACTGGCGTCGCGCTTCTACACGGCGCGCGGGCTGGGGAAAATCGCCCGCATCTACCTGCAGGATGCGCGCTACGCTTACCTGCGCTGGGGCGCCGATGGCAAGGTGCGGCATCTGGAGGCCCAGTATCCGTACCTGCGCAATGAAGACCCTGCGCCGGGCCCGACCACCACCATCGCCACGCCGGTGGAGCACCTCGACCTGGCGACCGTGCTCAAGGTGTCTCAGGCCGCCTCGGGCGACATCGTGCTGGAAAACCTGATCGACATGATCATGCGCACGGCCATCGAGCAGGCCGGCGCCGAACGCGGCTTGCTGGTGCTGTCCGGCGCGGGCGAGTACCGGGTGGCGGCGGAAGCCACCATTGGCACGGATGCCACTCAGCTTCAGTTGCGCGACGTGCCGGCCAGCGCAGAGCTGCTGCCGGAGTCACTGCTGTTCCATGCGCTGCGCACCCGGGAGAGCGTGGTGCTGGACGATGCGGCGGCCGATTCGCCGTTCGCCACCGACCCTTATGTGCGCCAGCATCGCGCCCGCTCGATCCTGTGCCTGCCGCTGATGAATCAGGCGCGGCTGACCGGTGCGCTCTATCTGGAGAACAATCTCACGGCGCGCGCGTTCAGTCCGGCGCGGATCGCGGTGCTGAAGCTGGTGGCCTCGCAGGCCGCCATCTCGCTCGAAAACGCGCGGCTGTACCGCGATGTGGCCGAGCGGGAGGCGAAGATCCGGCGGCTGGTGGAGGCCAATATCATCGGCATCATTGTCTGGAACGTGGCCGGCGACGTGCTGGAAGCCAACGACGCCTTCCTGCGCATGGTGGGCTACGAACGCGAGGATCTGGTCTCCGGCCGGGTGCGCTGGCGCGACCTGACCCCGCCGGAGATGCGCGCGGACAGCGAGCACGCGCTGGCCCAGAGCGAGCAGTCCGGGCACGCCGCGCCGTTCGAGAAGGAATACATCCGCAAGAATGGCACGCGGGTGCCGGTCATCGTCGGCCTGGCGTCGTTCGGCGCCGGTCGGCAGGAGGGCGTGGCCTTCGTGCTTGACCTGACCGAGCGCAAGCAGGCCGAGGAGCGCGTGCGCGAGGGCGAGCGGCGCTACCGCGAGGTGCAGACCGAGCTGGCGCACGCCAACCGGGTGGCGACCATGGGACAACTGGCGGCGTCGATCGCGCACGAGGTCAATCAGCCGATTGCGGCGACGGTGACCAACGCCCAGGCCGCACTGCGCTGGCTGGGCGCCCGGCCGCCCAATGTCGACGAGGTGGGGGAGGCGCTGACCCGCATCGTCAAGGACGCCAACCGGGCGGGCGATGTGCTGGGGCGCATCCGCCAGCTGATCAAGAAGTCGCCGCCCCGCAAGGCGCCGGTGGACATGAACGCCGCGATCCGCGAGGTGGTGGAACTGACCCGTGGCGAAGCCGCCAAGGGCCTTGCCACGGTGGAGACGGAGCTGGCGGATGGCCTGCCGCACATCGAGGGAGATCGTGTCGAACTGCAACAGGTGCTGCTCAACCTGATCATCAACGCGCTGGAGGCGATGGGGGGCGTCAGCGATGGCGGCCGGCATCTGGTGATCCGCACCGCGTCCGCCGAGGACGGCTGCGTGAGCGTGACCGTGTGCGACTCGGGGCCGGGCTTCGGCGCCGACAGCGCCGACAGTGCCGAGCGCGTGTTCGCCCCGTTCTACACCACCAAGGACACCGGGCTGGGGATGGGGCTGTCGATTTGCCGCTCGATCATCGACGGGCACGGCGGCCGGCTCTGGGCCAGCCCCAACACCCCGCGCGGGGCGGTGGTGCAGTTCACGGTGCCCGCGCGGCAGACGGCCTAGCCAGGGCGGGCCGGGGGAAAAGCAAAAACCGGGGCACGTGGCCCCGGTTTTTTTCAACGGCTGTTACCGCAACACTTCATCGACATCACAGCGACTGCAGGAACGCGACCACCGCGTCGCGGTCTGCCTTGGGCAGCGCCTCGAACTGGGTGCGGCTGCTGTCCGCCTCACCGCCGTGCCAGAGGATGGCTTCCAGCATCGAGCGCGCGCGGCCGTCGTGCAGCAGGCGCACGTTCTGGTCGCCGCCCTGCACGAAGCGCAGCGAGCCGACGCCCCACAGCGGCGCGGTACGCCACAGGTTCGGCGCGGCGTTGGCTTCGCGCAGCGAGTCGGCCAGGTTCGGGCCCATGTCGTGCAGCAGCAGGTCCGAGTACGGGTGGATGGTCTGGTTGCGCAGCTCGGCAAACGGGTGCGTATTGCCAGTCTTCATCGTCGCCGTGTGGCAGGCCACGCAGCGTACCTGGTTGAACAGGGCGGCGCCGCGTGCGATCAGGGGCGGGTCCACGTCATGCTCGGGCGACACGCGGATGCCGTCCGGGAAGCCGCTGCGCAGGCTGCGCTGGGCCGGCACGCCGATGAGCGACAGGTAGTGCGTGAGCCGTTGCAGTTCGCCCTCCGTCACCGAGGTTGCCGAGGCGCTCCGGCAGTCCGGCGCGCCGCGCTGGCAGCCGCGCGTCGGGAACGTCGGCGAGGTCACGCCCATGTCCTTGATCAGCGCATCGCCCACCTGATGGCGCAGGCTGGCCTTCGACGCCTTCCAGCCAAAGCGGCCCAGGTGCGTCTTGCCGGTTTCCGGATCGACGATCCAGTTCGGGATGCCGCGCACGCCGTCGCCGTTGGCGTCGTTCGGGTCGGCCTGGGCCAGGATGGTGGTCTCGGCCAGGGCCTCGATCAGGCCCATGCCGATCACCTGCGGCGCCTGGCGCGCGGAGAACTGCGCGGGCGTGGGGCCCTTGAAGGCGAACACCGGCTTCACCAGTTCCACGCGCTCGCCGTCAGGCAGCGTGCGCACGGTCTTGTCGAGCGCCTGGAGCGTGACGTCGAACGGCGTCGCCGTCGGGTCCTGGGCGTGCTGCTGCACGTTGTAGCCGTAGGTCGGATCCGCCTTGCCGTCGGCGCCGTTGGTCAGCATCGACATGGTGTCGAGCTTCGCCCCGATGCCGGCGGCCACGCTGCGGCCATTGTTCGTATGGCACTCGATACAGCGCGGCTGGTTGTAGCGCGGCCCAAGCTGCCCGATGTGGGCCGTGAAGACCGGGTTGTCGGCGTCGTGCTCCGAGTGCTTGCCGTCCAGGAACGAGGTGTGGAACAGCCGGCGGCCTTCCACGAAACGCTGCGTGTTGACGATGCCGATGTTGTTCGCCATCTGCTGGAACACGCGCATCGGCTCCTCGGAGTAGTTGTACGAGATGCTGGCCTGGCCGCCGAGCAGCGTCTCTTCGGGCAGCGGCTCCGAGTCGAGGTTCGGGGCGATGCCGTACCACGGCCGCATGCCCACGCCCACCACGTAGAGCTGCTCGAACGAGTAGTAGCGGCTGCCGCCGCCGTCCACCACCGGGTCGCGCTTGAGGCGCGGCGCCGGGGCCAGCTCGACCTTGTCGCCGATCTTGAGCGGGCTGTGGGGGTCGGTACGCCAGTTCGAGTCGAAGGACATCATGCAGTCCTCCTTCGGCTGGCCCTCGCTACAAATGGGCAGGCCGCCCATCTTCGGGTTGTTGAAGCCGTAGTTCAGGGACCAGCCGTAGTCGCGCACGGTGGTATCCAGGATGTTGCGGAACAGGCTGAACGTGGTGCCGTCGAAGATGCCCTGGTTCACGCGCAGGTACACGTCCACGCGCGAGATGCCGGCCGGCACGTGATCGTGGATCTCGAGGCCGAAGGTGCGGTTCTGGAAGTAGAACGTCGGGAAGGTCAGGTAGCGGCCCGGGCCTGCGTCGGGGGCGTCCCACGCCTCGCCGCGTTCGCGCGCGTGGCGCTCGGTCGGGCGCGAGCCCATCATCGTGACCAGCGTGCCGTCGGGCTCGCGGTACTGGATCTGCTCGTTCATCGGCGTGTCTGCCGAGAACAGCGGCGTGTAGCCCAGGGTATCGCCGGCCGGCGTGCCCGAGGGCGCGCCGTCACCGCCGCCGCCGCCACAGGCGGCCAGCAGCATGGCGGCGGAAAGGCAGACGGACAGGGCGGATAGACGCGATAGGCGCGACAGGCGCGATTGGCGCGATAGATGCGATAGATGCGATAGATGCGATAGGCGAGACGCGGCGCGATGCCCGTCGCGCCCCGGCTGAGGGCGTGGTGTAAGGACCTGCATGGTGTTGACCCCTTCGTTTTTGTTGAACATCTTCCCGTTACTGCCGGCGGTCACTCTTCGGTGCCGCTCGTGTTTATCGCCGGAACGATGACAAGTACATGACAAACGTCATGTATTGACATGGGCCGGCGCCCTGGTCGCATCGTCGATGCGCAGGGCTGCCCCTACTTAATGGGGGTGAAAGTTAGCAAATGTGAACGGGAAAGTGTGAGCGACGTAGAGGGGTGTCGCGTTGGCGTCACACCGCCAACGCGATAAGCGTGTACTCAAAAGAGTCAATGCGAGTCCACGCGAGACCAATGAGGGGCAGGGCGATCAGCCGGAGGCCGCTTCGCCGCCGCGCTCGGCCAGGATCTGGCGGATGGCCTGCTCGAACGCCTCGGGCGCCTGGCCGCCGGTGACGAGGTAGCGGTTGTCGAAAATGATCGACGGCACGGACTGGATGCCCATGGCCTGGGACTGCTGCTCCTCGGCGCGGACTTCCTCGGCAAAGTCGTCGCTATTCAGCACGGCGCGCGCCGCGGCGGCGTCGAGCCCGGCCGACTGGGCAGCTTCCACCAGCACGGCGTGGCGGCTCGGGTCCTTGCCTTCGCCGTGATAGGCGCGCAGCAGCGCCTCCTTCAGCGCCAGTTGCCTGGCCGGCGCCTGCTGGCCGGCCCACTGGAGCAGGCGATGAGCGTCGAAGGTGTTGTAGATCCACTCGCGCGGGCCGAAGGTGAAGCCCACCTCGGCGCCGCGCGTGCGGATCATCGCCTGGGTCTCGGCGATCTGCGCCGGCGTGCGGCCGTACTTCTTGCTGATGTAGCCGACGATGTCCTCGCCCTCTGGCCCCATCTGCGGGTTCAGTTCGAACGGGTGGACGACGATCTCGGCGTCCACGGCGTCGCCCAGGCGGGAGAGCGCGAGCTGGAGCGAGGACAGGCCGATCGCGCACCAGGGGCAGGCGATGTCGGAAACGAAGTCGATGCGGAGGGGTTGGGCTTGGGTCATGGCAATCCTGTGCGGCGCGCGAAAGAGGCGATGGCCGACAGGGTAGCCCGATTCGCCGCCCCTTGCAGGAGGCGGGTATTCAGTCGCGGAGGGGGGCGGGGCTACAGCCCCGAGATCGACTGCCCGGGCACGTGCCCGTCGATGATTTCGGTGCCGGCCTGTACCGCCGCGCGGCGTGCGCCGCCCAGGCTGTCCCACTGGCGGGCCAGCATCGGAAAGACCCGCACCAGGTCCGATACCGGATCGGTCCCTTCGCGGCAGATCACCACGGAGGCACTGTAAGTGCGGTCCGGGCGGCGTTCGTACCATTCGTGCGTCGCGGCATGTGTGTAGACCAGCGGGTAGATGTCGTACCCTTTGTAGCTGGCGCTCGGTGAAGTGTCCATGGCCGCCTCCGGGAAAGTGGATGGGCCAACTGTACGCGCAATTCCGCACCAAAACGGGCGCGGCCCGGGTTTATTTCGCATGGCTTTCCGAAAGATGCCCCGGGCGCGCTTTATGGCTGCCAAGCCGCGTCACGCCTCACCCGCGCGGCGATTCCTCGGCGATGTTGAACTGCTCCTGCAGCGCGCGGATCTTCGACGCCAGCGCCTCGAGGCAGGCCGCGCCGCTCTCGCCCTCCATCTTCGAGACGCTCCAGTTGCAGCCGTCGCCATCCGGCGCGTGCCAGCAGACATCGCCGAAGCAGCATCCCTTGCACGCCGGCAGCTTCTCCTGCTCGGCACGGATCATCGCGCGGACTTCGGCCTTGTTCTTGATCTGTCTCGACATGTCCCCTCCTGGTGGGCGTCGGGCGCCCGGTGTTGTGGTGATGCGTTAGTTATAGTGCATGCGGCGCATTCGCAATTGCGCCGGATGGGGGGTCTGTCGCCGTCTGTCACCGACGTATCACGCGGGTGTGCTAGCGTCGCGCGCTGGCGCACATGGTGTCGATCGTCGACGAAGGGACAGGGGGTTTATGCAATCCGGCATTGTCGAATCCGGCTATGGTTCCGATCCGGTGGGGCTCGTCAGCGGGTTCCTGTTCGAGCCGGGGCAGCCGCCGCGCGAGATTCCGTCCGCGGAGGCGGTGGCCTGGCTGCAGCGCCAGGATGCGCCGGGGCCGTTCCTGTGGCTGCATTTCAACC
The DNA here is from genome assembly GCF_052115685.1 of Cupriavidus sp. 2KB_3. Lineage (NCBI taxonomy): Bacteria > Pseudomonadati > Pseudomonadota > Betaproteobacteria > Burkholderiales > Burkholderiaceae > Cupriavidus > Cupriavidus sp. 2KB_3. Next base: position 140,549 of record NZ_JBFRHD010000008.1, on the reverse strand, counting down.
TGTCGCACAGCGCCTGCGAGCGCTGGATGAAGACCCACCTGGGCCTGCCCGACGATTTCTTCGAGGCGCTGCGGCAGGGCTCGCACTCCACGCGCATCGAGCGCCAGGAAGACGCGCTGCTGGCCGTGGTCAACGACGTGATCTACAACTTCGGGGTGACCTCGACGGACATCTCCACCCTCTGGGCCAACGCCGATCACCGCCTGCTGGTGACCGCCCGCATGCGCCCGCTGCGCTCGGTGGACAAGCTGCGCGCCGCCGTGCGCCGTGGCGAGGATTTCCGCTCCCCGCTGGATCTCGTCGTGCATCTGCTGCGCGATCAGGCCGACGTGCTGGTACAGATCGTGCGTGAAACCGGGGTCAGCGTGGATCAGATCGAAGACCGCCTGCTGGCCCAGCGGCTGCAGGGCAACCGGGCCGACCTGGGCGCCATGCGGCGCGGCCTGGTGCGGCTGCAGCGCCTGCTGGCGCCCGAGCCCGGCGCGCTGTTCCGCCTGCTGAACCGTCCGCCGGCCTGGCTGCGCGAGTCCGACCTGCAGGCGCTGCGCGAATCCACCGAGGAATTCTCGCTCGTGCTTGATGATCTGGCCGCATTGGTGGAGCGGATCAAGCTGCTGCAGGAAGAAATCGCCGCCAAGCTAAACGAGCAGACCAACCGCACGCTGTTCACGCTGACGCTGGTGACTGTGCTGGCGCTGCCGATCAATATCGTCGCCGGCTTTTTTGGCATGAACGTGGGCGGCATTCCGCTGGCCGACCATCCGCATGGTTTCTGGGTGCTGGTGGCGGTAGTGGGCAGCTTCTCGGTGCTGGCCGGGCGGTGGGCGTTTCGCAAGCAGGCGGAGTGACCCGCACCACGCAAATTCATGCAATTGCCATCGGTCAGGCGTACGATATTTCCCGATAGCCGATGCAGGGACGAGACGGAGGAATGCCATGGATTACAACGACGAAGCGCTGATCCGGCGCATCCACCGCGAGGTGGCGGACTACTACGACGAGGAACTGGAGCTGGAGCTCGAAGACCGGGATCCCGCGGTGATCCAGAGCCTGCTGGCGCGCGAATCGGGTGGCCCCGGCGATAACACCGGCGTGACCGACAGCGAGGCCGAGCGCGCTGAACGTCACATGTATTTCCGCGAACTGTTCCGCCTGCAGGGCGAACTGGTGAAGCTCCAGAGCTGGGTGGTGGCCACCGGCCACAAGGTGGTGATCCTGTTCGAGGGGCGCGACGCCGCCGGCAAGGGCGGAGTGATCAAGCGCATCACGCAGCGGCTGAACCCGCGCGTGTGCCGGGTGGCCGCGCTGCCGGCGCCCAACGACCGCGAGCGCACGCAGTGGTACTTCCAGCGCTATGTGTCGCACCTGCCGGCCGCGGGCGAGATGGTGCTGTTCGACCGCAGCTGGTACAACCGCGCCGGGGTGGAGCGCGTGATGGGTTTCTGTACTGACGACCAGTACGAGGAGTTCTTCCGCTCGGTGCCGGAGTTCGAACGCATGCTGGTGCGCTCGGGCATTCAGGTCATCAAGTACTGGTTCTCGATCTCGGACGATGAGCAGCACCTGCGCTTCCTGAGCCGCATCCACGATCCGCTCAAGCAGTGGAAGCTGAGCCCGATGGACCTGGAGTCCCGCCGCCGCTGGGAGGACTACACCCGGGCGAAGGAGATCATGCTCGAGCGCACCCATATTCCCGAGGCACCGTGGTGGATCGTGCAGGCCGTGGACAAGAAGCGCGCGCGGCTGAACTGCATCCGCCACCTGCTGGGGCAGATGCAGTACGTGGAGCCGGCGCAGCCGGTCATCGTGCTGCCCGAGCGCGAGCGCCACGCCGACTACACGCGCCAGCCGGTGCCGGACGCGATGATCGTGCCGGAAGTCTACTGACCGGGCTGGCAGGATCGGCACCCCCGATCCGCCGATCCGCCAGATCTGACGTCAAAGCGGTAAAAACGACAGAACGCGACAAATCCTGACAAATCCCTAAAGCACGGGCGACACCCGCCGTTAAGACAGGACGCACCCCGGCACCCTGCCGGGGGCTCACCTTTTTCTCGGGAGTGTCCTGATGCGTCGCCTCGCAGTGCGTGGTTCTGATCTGTCCCTGTTTTCGCGCGGGCTGCCCGCGCTGACCGTCCTGGCGGCGCTTGCGCTGACCGCCTGCGGCGGCGGCGGCGACAATGCCGCCACCACCACCACGACGCAGCAGGCCGGCGACACCAACACGCCCGTGACCCCGGCGCAGCCGGTGCTGGTGACCGGCCTCGACCAGGCGTGCAGCGGCACTCAATGCAGCGCCGCCACCAGCGCTGCCTTCTCGGGCGCGGGCACCGGCGTCTGGGGCCACACCGCCGGCAGCGCGTCGGAGGATGTGCAGTTTTCGATCTCGGGCCTGGCCGGCACCTCGATCTCCCTGCTGCTGACCAACCTGAACAACACCCTGGCGCTGCTGCCCAGCGGGCTCTCCGCCAGCATGCTCGACGCCACCACGGTGACCCGTCTGTCGCCGCAGGCGCTGAGCGCCGACGCCGAGGCGGAAGCCCGCCGCCGCGAGATCGCCGAATTCAACCGCACCGGCTGGGCCGAGAAGGTGGCCGCCGCGCAACCGCTGCGCCAGACCCTGGGCGTGCCGGCGCCGCGGGCCGTCGCGATCCCGGGCGTGGGGGCGACCAAGTCCTGGTACCACACGGACGGTTCCACGCGCCCCGCCACGCTGCGCAAGCAGATGACCGCCACCGACGGCACCATCGTCAATGTCTGGGTGGAAGACTCCCAGTACAACATCGTCAACGGTATCGACTCGACCATCGTCGACGACCTGGGTGCCGCCTTCGCCGGCACGGGCAAGATCTATGACCTGCTGACCGGCATCGGCGGCGCGGTCTGGGGCGCGAACGCCCATCCGGACACCGTGCTGCCCGCCGGCCAGCCGATCGACATCGTCATCCTGAACTTCGACGGCAACGGCGCCCCGGGCGGCACCGTGGGCTACTTCTGGGGCCTGCACAACCTGCTGAAGACCGCCGATTCGCGCAGCAACGAGTCGATTTCGCTGTATCTGGACAGCGAGACGCTGGCCCTGGGCGGCGCCACCGGCATGAAGGCGATGAAGATGACCATGGCGCACGAAGGGACGCACATGCAGAACTTCTACCGCCGCGCCGTGAAGATGGGCACCGCCTACGCCTACGACGACTGGCTCGAGGAAATGACGGCGATGCAGATGGAGGACTTCCTCAGCTTCAGCATCGACCCGACCTACAACGCGATCCGCGATGTGCGCTTCCCGGACTTCTACCGCTACAGCGGCTTCAACTGCCCGCTGCTGACCTTCACGGGCGGCGGCACGTGCGAGAGCTACTCGGTGTCCGGCAGCTTCGGCGGCTTCCTGGACCGCCAGCTCGGCCTGCCCTTCTATAAGGACCTGCTGACGCGCCAGGTGGTGGGCTCGAAGACGGTGCTCGACCAGGCGATCCAGGCCACCCAGCCGGGCCTGACGTTCAACCTGGCGCTGACGCGCTGGGCGGCGACCAACGGCAGCGGCATGCCGGCCGCCAAGGCGCCGACTGGCTACGGCTATCCGCGATGGACCGACGGCACCTTCGAGCTGCCGGAGATCGACCCGGCCTCCACCGCCAATGCCGCGCTGCGCAAGCTGCCGGCGTCGGTGCCGAGCTTCCTGCAGGGCCTCGGCACGCTGCCGCTGAAGCGCACGGCCACCACGGATGGCGTGTACAGCGACAAGGTGCGCCTGCCGGCCGGCGTGACGCTGTCCGTCGTCGCCTACTGACCGGACCGGCCCGGTTCGGCCCGGGCCGACCTCTCCCGGCATCCTGCTTTCTGTTACTTATAGCGGGATGCCCGGGAACGCCTCTTCGAAGGTCAGCACGGTTCCCGTCAGCGCGCCGTCGTAACCCGGCAGCGCGTTGACGCGCTCGCGGTAGGCCGCGCTGCGCATGGCCGACACCGCGCCGGACAGCGCCGGACTGTGCAGCGCCGTCTTCTCGATCGCAAAGAAATAGCGCTCCTTGAGCACGGGCACGAATTCGAGCCCGAAGCGGCGCGCCGCCGTCTCCACGCCGAAGCCCACATCGGCCATGCCGCTGCCGATATAGGCCGCCACCGCCGCGTGCGTGAATTCCCCGTTGCTGAAGCCCTCGATCCGGTTCGGGTCGATGCCGCGCCGCGCCAGCATCAATTCCAGCAGCAGCCGCGTGCCCGAGCCCACCTGCCGGTTCACGAAGCGCACATCGGGCCGGACCAGGTCTTCCAGTGTTCCCACCCCGAGCGGGTTGCCGGGCCGTACGAAGAGACCCTGGGAGCGCACGGCGAGGTGGATCAGGCAATGCGTCTCGGGCCGCAGCCAGGCGGCGAAGCGGTGCAGGGTGTCTTGTTCGAGTGCGCCGATCGGCACATGAAAGCCGGCCACGTCGCACGCGCCCTCGGCCAGGGCCGCCGCGGCTTCCAGGCTGCCGCAGTACTTCAGGTCGTGCCGCACCTTCTGTTCGTCGAGATAGTCGCGCAGCGCCGCCACCGCGAAACCGTGGCTGGCGTAGAGCCGCACGGCCGGGTCGGTCGCATCCATCAGCTTCTTCAGTTCGATTTCCAGCTCCGACGCCAGGCTGTCCAGCGTGGGCGAGAGCCGCGCCGCGATGCGCTTGCTGGCCCACACCAGTTGCTGGGCCATCGGCGTGAGGGTGGATCCCCGTCCACGTGTCTTGGCGATCAGGGCGCCGCCGAACAGCGTTTCGGCGTCGCGCAGGATGCCCCAGGCGTAGCGGTAAGACAACGACACGGCCTCGGCCGACTGGGCGATGTTGCCGGTGGCCTCGATATGGCCAAGCAGGGCCACCAGCCGTGACACATCAAGGCTGGGCGCGGCCCGCGCGGCATCGGGAGTGGCGTCGTCGCGGATCTGGAGATGGGGCTCGATCGAGATACGTAGCATATGCGGAAAATAGCATATTGAACGCCAGAAATCACGGGCATATAGTCGCGAAAAGGCCCAAAGAGCCAGCTGCGAAACCCCGGAATATGAAATAAATAGCCTATATGGGCTCCGGGGCCAGAACGATGACAAGCACGGAGACAACCATGCCGGACATCCCCAATCCCATTACCCGCATCGTCGATGCCCGGCGCGACATGCCGGGCGCGCTGCTGCCCATCCTGCACGAGATTCAGGACAGCCACGGCTTCATTCCCGCCGATGCGGTGCCGGTCATCGCCAAGGCGTTGAATCTCTCGCGCGCCGAGGTGCACGGCGTGATCACGTTCTACCACCATTTCCGCGAGCAGCCGGCGGGCCAGCACGTGGTGCAGGTCTGCCGCGCCGAGGCGTGCCAGTCCGTGGGCGCCGACGCGCTGGCCGCGCACGCCAGCCGGGCGCTGGGTTGCGGCTTCCACGAGACCACGGCCGATGGCCGCTTCACGCTGGAGCCGGTCTACTGCCTGGGCCAGTGCGCATGCGGCCCGGCGGTGATGATCGGCGAACAGCTCCACGCGCGCGTGGATGCGAAGCGCTTCGACGCGCTGGTGGCCGCGCTGCCTGCATCCACCGAAACCACCGAAACCACCGAGGCGGAGGTCCAGGCATGAGCACGACGATCTTCGTCCCGCGCGACTCCACCGCGCTGGCCCTCGGCGCCGACGATGTGGCGCGCGCCATCGAACAGGAAGCCGCCAGCCGTGGCGCAGACGTGCGCATCGTGCGCAATGGCTCGCGCGGCCTGTTCTGGCTCGAGCCGCTGGTCGAGGTGCAGACCGCCGCAGGCCGCGTGGCCTACGGCCCGGTGGCCGCCAGCGATGTGCCCGGGTTGTTCGAGGCCGGCTTCCTGACCGGCGGCGCCCACGCGCTGGCCCAGGGCCTGACCGACGAGATCCCGTTCCTGAAGAAGCAGGAGCGGCTGACCTTCGCGCGGGTGGGCATCACCGATCCGCTCTCGCTCGACGACTACATCGCCCACGAGGGCTACGCGGGGCTGACCCGCGCGCTGGCCATGGCGCCGGCCCAGATCGTCCAGGAAGTCACTGACTCGGGCCTGCGTGGCCGGGGCGGCGCGGCGTTTCCCACTGGCATCAAGTGGAAGACCGTGCTGGGCGCGGCATCCGACATCAAGTACATCGTCTGCAATGCCGACGAGGGCGACTCCGGCACCTTCTCCGACCGCATGGTCATGGAGGACGACCCGTTCATGCTGATCGAGGGCATGACGATTGCCGGCCTCGCCGTGGGCGCCGAGCACGGCTATATCTACACGCGCTCCGAATACCCGCACGCGATTGCCGTGACCGAGGCGGCCATCGCCCTGGCCACGCAGGCCGGCTGGCTGGGCGACGACATTCGCGGCAGCGGCCGGCGCTTCCACCTGGAAGTGCGCAAGGGCGCCGGCGCCTATGTCTGCGGCGAGGAAACGGCGCTGCTGGAGAGCCTGGAAGGCAAGCGCGGCGTGGTGCGCGCCAAGCCGCCGCTGCCGGCCATCGAAGGGCTGTTCGGCAAGCCGACCGTCATCAACAACGTGATTTCGCTGGCGACGGTGCCGGTGATCCTGGCGCGCGGCGCCACCTACTACCGCGACTTCGGCATGGGCCGCTCGCGCGGCACGCTGCCGTTCCAGCTGGCCGGCAACGTCCTGCAGGGCGGGCTGGTGGAGAAGGCGTTCGGCATCACGCTGCGCGAACTGCTGGTGGACTACGGCGGCGGCACGCGCAGCGGCCGGGCCATCCGCGCGGTGCAGGTTGGCGGGCCGCTGGGCGCCTACCTGCCCGAGTCGCGCTTCGACACGCCGATGGACTACGAGGCCTTCGCGGCCTTCGGCGCGGTGGTCGGCCACGGTGGCATCGTCGTGTTCGACGAGACCGTGGACATGGCCAAAATGGCGCGCTACGCCATGGAGTTCTGCGCGATCGAGTCCTGCGGCAAGTGCACGCCGTGCCGCATCGGCTCCACGCGCGGCGTGGAGGTCATCGACCGGATCATTGCCGGCGAGCAGCCGGTGAAGCAGGTGGCGCTGGTGCGCGACCTCTGCGACACCATGCTCAACGGCTCGCTCTGCGCGATGGGCGGCATGACGCCGTACCCGGTGCTGTCCGCGCTGAACGAGTTTCCGGAGGATTTCGGCCTCGCGCCGAAGCCCGCCAAGGCCGCCTGAGCCCGATCACCGAGCCGGATCACCGAGCCAGATCAAAGAACGACGCGCCCCTCAGGGGCGCGCAGCCCTACGAAGTTTGACGGGAGACATCCCTTGAACGCACGCGACGATTTCGATTTTGGAACCCCGGCCAGCCTGTCCGAGACGCAGGTGACGCTGGAGATTGACGGTGTGGCCGTCACGGTGCCAGCCGGCACCTCGGTCATGCGGGCGGCGGCCGAGGCCGGCGTGGGCGTGCCCAAGCTGTGCGCCACCGATTCGCTGAAGTCCTTCGGATCGTGCCGGCTCTGCCTGGTGGAGATCGAGGGGCGGCGCGGCTATCCGGCCTCGTGCACCACGCCGGTGGAGGCGGGCATGAAGGTCCGCACCCAGAGCGACAAGCTCGGCGACCTGCGGCGCGGCGTGATGGAACTCTATATTTCCGACCATCCGCTCGACTGCCTGACCTGCCCGACCAATGGCAACTGCGAGCTGCAGGACATGGCCGGCGTGGTCGGCCTGCGCGAGGTGCGCTACAACGACGGCGCCAGCGCGGTGCCGGTGGCCACGCACACGGCGCTGGCCAAGGACGAGTCGAACCCGTACTTCACCTACGATGCCTCCAAGTGCATCGTCTGCAACCGCTGCGTGCGCGCCTGCGAGGAGACCCAGGGCACCTTCGCGCTGACCATCAGCGGGCGCGGCTTCGAGTCCCGCGTGGCGGCCGGCACGAGCCAGTCGTTCATGGAGTCGGACTGCGTGTCCTGCGGCGCCTGCGTGCAGGCCTGCCCGACCGCCACGCTGACCGAGACCTCGGTCATCAAGCTGGGGCAGGCATCGCACAGCACCGTGACTACCTGCGCCTACTGCGGCGTGGGCTGCTCGTTCAAGGCCGAGATGAAGGGCAACGAGGTGGTGCGCATGGTGCCGTACAAGGACGGCCAGGCCAACGAGGGCCACGCCTGCGTGAAGGGCCGCTTCGCCTGGGGTTACGCCACGCACAAGGACCGCATCCGCAAGCCGATGATCCGCGCGAAGATCACCGACCCGTGGCGCGAGGTGTCGTGGGAGGAAGCCATCGGCTACGCGGCCGCGCAGTTCAAGCGCATCCAGGCCGAGCACGGCAAGGATTCGATCGGCGGCATCGTCTCGTCGCGCTGCACGAACGAGGAAGGCTATCTGGTGCAGAAGCTGGTGCGCGCGGCCTTCGGCAATAACAATGTCGATACCTGCGCCCGGGTTTGCCACTCGCCCACCGGCTATGGCCTGAAGACCACGCTGGGCGAGTCCGCCGGCACGCAGACCTTCCGCTCGGTGGCCAAGGCCGATGTGATCATGGTCATTGGCGCCAATCCGACCGACGGCCACCCGGTGTTTGCCTCGCGCATGAAGAAGCGCCTGCGCGCCGGCGCCAGGCTGATCGTGGCCGATCCGCGCCGCATCGACCTGGTCGATTCGCCGCACATCCGCGCCGACTATCACCTGCAACTGCGCCCCGGCACCAACGTGGCGCTGGTGACATCGATGGCGCACGTGATCGTCACCGAAGGGCTGCTGGCCGAGGCGTTCATCGCCGAGCGCTGCGAGGACCGCGCGTTCCAGCAGTGGCGCGACTTCGTGGCGCTGCCCGAGAACTCGCCCGAGGCCATGGAAGCCGTGACCGGCGTGCCGGCCGACCAGCTGCGCGGCGCCGCCCGGCTCTATGCCACCGGCGGCAACGCGGCGATCTACTACGGGCTCGGCGTGACCGAGCACGCGCAGGGTTCGACCACCGTGATGGGCATCGCCAACCTCGCCATGGCCACCGGCAACATCGGCCGCGAAGGTGTGGGCGTGAACCCGCTGCGCGGGCAGAACAACGTGCAGGGCTCGTGCGATATCGGCTCCTTCCCGCACGAACTGCCGGGCTACCGCCATGTGTCCGATTCGACGGTGCGCGGCGCCTTCGAGGCCGCCTGGAACGTCGAGATCAACCCGGAGCCGGGCCTGCGCATCCCGAACATGTTCGAGGCGGCGCTGGCCGGCTCGTTCAAGGGGCTGTACTGCCAGGGCGAGGACATCGTGCAGTCTGACCCGAACACGCAGCATGTGGCCGAGGCGCTGTCGTCGATGGAATGCATCGTCGTGCAGGACATCTTCCTGAACGAGACCGCCAAGTACGCCCACGTGTTCCTGCCGGGTTCGTCGTTCCTGGAGAAGGACGGCACGTTCACCAACGCGGAGCGCCGCATCTCGCGCGTGCGCAAGGTCATGCCCCCGAAGGGCGGCTATGCCGACTGGGAGGCCACCATCCTGCTGGCCAACGCGCTCGGCTACCCGATGCACTACAACCATCCGTCCGAGATCATGGACGAGATTGCGCGGCTGACGCCGACCTTCTCGGGCGTGAGCTACCAGAAGCTCGATGCGCTCGGCAGCATCCAGTGGCCGTGCAATGCCGACGCGCCGAGCGGCACGCCGACCATGCACGTCGATGCCTTCGTACGCGGCAAGGGCAAGTTCATCATCACCAAGTACGTGGCGACCGACGAAAAGGTCAATCGCAAGTACCCGCTGATCCTGACCACGGGGCGCATCCTGTCGCAGTACAACGTGGGCGCCCAGACGCGGCGTACCCACAACGTGCACTGGCACGACGAGGACCGGCTGGAGATCCATCCGCACGATGCCGAGGAGCGTGGCATCAAGGACGGCGACTGGGTGGGCGTGCAGAGCCGGGCGGGCGAGACGGTGCTGCGCGCCATCGTCAGCGAGCGGATGCAGCCGGGCGTGGTCTACACCACGTTCCACTTCCCCGAGTCCGGCGCCAACGTGATCACCACGGACAACTCGGACTGGGCCACCAACTGCCCCGAGTACAAGGTGACGGCGGTGCAGGTGATGCCGGTGGCGCAGCCGTCGTCCTGGCAGCGCGAGTACCAGGCCTTCAACCGCGAGCAGTTGGCGCACCTGCGCGCGGCCACCGAGCCGGTGCAGGCGTCGGCGGAGTAGGGCGATGAAGCGCTGCATGCTGCCGCACGAGACCTTGCCTGATGAGGCCGGGGAGGCCGGGGAGATCCCAGCGACCCAGCAGTCGATGGCGGTGACGCGCTGGCGCGGTGGAGAGGCGACGGCGGCGACGGCGGAGATCGACCATATCGCCGAGGAAGTGCCGGTGGCGCTGGAGTACAACGGCGTCTCGCACGCGGTGATGCTGGCCACGCCGGCCGATCTGGAGGACTTCGCGCTGGGCTTCAGCCTGAGCGAGGGCATCGTGGCGGCGCCGAGAGATGTCTATGGCATCGACGTGGTCACGCGCCCGAACGGCGTGGCCGTGGAGATCGAGATCGCCAGCGAGGCGTTCGTGGCCCTGAAGGCGCGGCGCCGCGCGCTGGCCGGCCGTACCGGCTGCGGACTGTGCGGCACCGAATCGCTCGACGAGGTCATGCGGGCGCCGCACGTGGTGCAGAGCGAGGCATCGTTCGACCCCGCCGTGCTGCACGCCGCCTTCGCCCAGTTGCAGCGCCGCCAGGCCCTGCTGCGCGACACCGGCGCCACGCACGCGGCGGGCTGGCTGCGCGCCGATGGCGAGGTATCGCTGGTGCGCGAGGATGTGGGCCGGCACAACGCGCTCGACAAGCTGGCGGGCGCGCTGGCCCGTTCGAACGAGGACATCGGGCGCGGCGCGGTCATCGTGACCAGCCGCGCGAGCTATGAAATGGTGCTGAAGACGGCCGCCATCGGGGCCGGCGTGCTGGCGGCGGTGTCCGGCCCCACGGCACTGGCGGTGCGCCTGGCCGGCACGGCCGGCGTCACGCTGGCGGGATTCGTGCGCGCGGGCGGCCTGGTCGCCTATGCGCATCCACATCGACTACGGATGGCTTAGACCTGTCATGCACATCGACAACCTGATCAAGATGGCCAACCAGATCGGCAGCTTCTTCGAGGCCATGCCAGACCGAGACGAGGCACTGGCCGATATCGCCAGCCACCTGAAGCGCTTCTGGGAGCCGCGCATGCGGCGCGCGCTGCTGGCGCACGTGGACGCGACGAAGGGCGGGGAGGGGCTCGACCCCATCGTGCAGGCGGCTGTGGCGAAGCATCGTGACAAGCTGGAGATCACGCTGCGGGCTACCGCGTGACCTACTTCTTGAGCCGATACAGCACCTGAAGAATCACCAGGCCGAACAGCGTGCCGACAACAGCCGTGCTCTCGCGGCCGAGCCCGCAAGCCACGCCGATGGCGGCCACGGTCCAGATGCTGGCCGCCGTGGTCAGGCCCTGGATGTTTTCTTCGCTGTTGAGCTTGATGATGGCGCCCGCGCCCAGGAAGCCGATGCCGGAAGCCACACCCTGAAGCACGCGGCTCATGTCCGCGACCGGCATGCCGGCCATGAGCGGCACGAGCACGAACAGCGCCGATCCCAGCGCCACGAGCATGTGCGTGCGCAAGCCGGCGGCCTTGCCGGCCGCTTCCCGCTCGAACCCGATCAGCCCGCCCAGCACGATGGCGAGCGTGAGCCGCGTGAGAACGCGGGTCAGTTCCGCGACATCGGGGATATCGGCAAATTCCGAACGCAGCGTGCTGTAGACCTCTCCCCAGACTCCATCCATGGCGGGCTCTCCGTGGTCGTGATGCGGGGAGGCTAGCATGCAGGGCGCGGCGCGCGCAGTCGGGCGCCGGCTGACAGGGGAAGTGCCGAGGTCAGCCCAAATTCAGCGCAGGCGCAGCGGCTCGAGCAGCGCGGCGTCGTACTGGGCGCGCGAGATGCGGCCCAATTCCATCATCCGCAGCAGGATATAGGTCTGCCGCTGGCGCGCCCGGCGCGGGTTGACCACGGGATTGTTGGCCGATGGTGCCTTGGGCAGGCCGGCCAGCATCGCGCATTCGGCCAGCGTGAGCTGCGCCACGGGCTTGCCGAAGTAGGTCTGGGCGGCCTCGTCGAAGCCATAGGCGCCCTGGCCCAGGTAGATCTTGTTCAGATAGATCTCAAGGATCTCGTCCTTGGTCAGCGCGCGCTCGATCCGGTAGGCCATCAGGACTTCGTAGAGCTTGCGCGTGTAGGTCTTCTGGCGCGACAGGAAGAAGTTGCGCGCCACCTGCATGGTGATGGTGGATGCGCCCTGCGAGAGGTCGTCCGAGAGATTGGCGATGCCGGCCCGCATCACGCCAACATAGTCCACGCCGTCATGGAGATAGAAGCGGTCATCCTCGATGGCCACCACTGCCTCACGCAGCGCGGGTGGGAACTGGCGCAGTTCAACGTAGTCCGGCGTCTTGCGGAACGCGGTCAGGGAGTCGAGGGATGGCAGCTGGCGGTCGGCAACCAGCACCGCGAAGGCGATGAGCAACGCACCGCCGAGCACGGCGAGCAGGATGAGTTTGACGAAGGCGGACCAGAGGCGTTGCATGGCGCGTATTTTGCCATGGGTCCGACGACGATTCGGAAATCGCCGACTGCCAGCCTGAATTCGAGCACGGGTTTCGTGATGGGGGCGTCTTGTTGTCCGGGGCGGCGGTCAGACCCAGCCGAGCCAGCGCCAGTACGTGGCCGCGAACACCAGCATCAGCCCATAGCCGATGATGGTCAGTGGAATGCCCACGCGCGCGAACTGCCGGCCGTTGAAGGTGTCCGTGCCGAGGCAGACCATGTTCTGCGGCGCGTTGATCGGCAGGATGAAACCGAAGCTGACCGTGAAGCCGAGCAGCATGGTCATGCCGACCTTGTTGATGTCGCCGGGCAGGGTCTGGAGTACCGAGATCAGGATGGGCAGCAGTGCGGCGGTCAGCGCCGTGGCACTGGCGAACCCCAGGTGGATCAGGATCAGGAACGCGGACAGTACCGCGAAGACCATCAGCACGCCATGGTCGGCGAGGCCGGAATGCGTGACCACGAACTTGCCGAGCCACTGGCCGGCCTGCGTGGTCAGCAGCGCGGTGCCAAGGCTGATACCGACGCCGAACACGATCAGCGTGCCCCATGGGGTGCGTTGCTGCATGGTCTTCCAGTCCATCACGCCAAAGCGCGGCAGCATCAGGATCACCAGGCCGATGAAGGTGATCGTTGCCGTGTCGAAGCTGTGCAGCTTGCCCTCGGTCGCCCAGAACACCAGCAGGCCGATGGCGACGGCGGCGAGGCGCTTCTGCGGCCCGGTCATGGGCCCGAGCGCGGCCAGTTCGCGCTGCACGGCTTCCTTGCCGCCGGCAATCGCATTGGTTTCGGGCGGCAGCAGCCAGCGCACGAGGAAGTAGAGCACTACCGACATGACGAGCGCCCACGGCGCGCCGGCGATCAGCCATTGCAGCCAGGTCACGCGCTCGCCGAGCAGCTTGTCCATGAAGCCTGCCGTCAGCAGGTTCTGCGCGGCGGCGGTCTGGATGCCGACGTTCCACACGCTGGTGGCCATGGCCACCATGATCATGATGCCGGCGGCGGTGTTGGACTTCTTGTCCACGCCGAACGCGGCAATCACGCCCATCATGATCGGCACCGTACAAGCACTGCGTGCGGTGGCGCTGGGCACGACCAGGCTCAGGATGATCGTGACGGCGATGGTGCCGATGAGGATGCGGCGCGTGCTGGTGCCGATGGCAGAGAGCGTGACCAGCGCGATGCGCCGGTCGAGCCCCGTCACCGTCATCGCAGCCGAGATAAACAGCGCCGCCGCCACCAGCGCGAGCGCCGTGTTCGAGAATCCGGCCAGCGCCATGCCCAGCGCGCGCGAGGTGCCATAGTTGACCGTGGGATCGGCCACCGTCGGCGCGAAGCCGATCAGGCCCGCCATCAGCGAGGTGATCATGATCGCGCTGGTTTCGTAGGTCACCGCCTCGGTAATCCACACGACCACGGCGAAGGCGAGGATGGCGAGCATGCGCTGCCCGGCAACGGGAAGCCCTTCGGGCGTGGGAATCAGGAGTACCGTGACGAGTACGGCGAGGGCGAGGTACAAGCCCCAGTGGAGGGCCACCTTGGGGGTGACCGGCGCTGGAATGGCGGCGGCGGGAGCAGCAGGGATATGCGAGTCAGGCATCTTGACTTCCTAAGTGGATGAGCCTGTCGACGCGGTCGTCACGCAGGGTCGCCGCGGTCGACCCGTTCATTATGAGAAGCGTGCCTGCCCATGCCAAGGCACGGCGTCAGCGCGACTTGTCCAGGATCAACTCTCTGCAAGGTCAGGGACCGGTGACGACGCACGGCGCGTCACGGTGGCACAACGGATTGCGGACATTGGGCGATACCCGATGGCGCCGCGCGGCCTCGATCTGAAATAATTGAGGGCAATGCCGAGATCTTTTCGACCCACTCTTAACCGGACACCGACATCGTGACTCACGCAACACACATCCGTCCGTGCCTGCCGCTGGAGACGATCAGCAACGCACGTGACCTCGGTGGCCTCGTCGGCGCGCTTGGGCGCCGCGTACGCCACGGCAAGCTGTTCCGCAGTGGCAACCCGGCGCTGGCCAGCGTGGCAGACCTGGATCGCCTGCATGCGCTGGGGCTCGACATGGTCATCGACTTTCGTTCCGCAGGCGAGAAATCCCCGCAGGAGGCCGCCTTCGGTGAGCGCTTCCGCTGGGTTCCGGTGCCCGTGCTGGAGGGCAGCATGGCGATGGACGTGCTGATGCCGCGCCTGCGTGACAGCACGCCGGCCCAGGTCCACGCCTTCATGGTCGATGTCTACCGCGATTTCCCGGTGCGCTACCGCGACGCGTTCGCCGGCTTCCTGCGCAACGCGGAGGCGGGCGGCACGCTGTACTACCACTGCACGGCCGGCAAGGACCGCACCGGCTTTGCGTCGCTGCTGCTGCTGTCCGCGCTCGGCGTGGCGCGGGACGACATCGTTGCCAATTACCTTGAGTCGAATCACTGGAACCGCCGCTTCAACGAGGCGATCCTCGCGCGCACCGAGGCGCTGGGCGTGCCGCCCGACGTCATCATGCCGCTGCTCGACGTGCGGCCGGAATACCTGGAGGCGTCGATCGCCGCTATCGAGCAGGCCCACGGCGGCCTGGAGGCCTATCTGGCCGATGGGCTTGGCGTGGATATCGACCGCCTGCGCGGCCACTATCTGGAAGCCTGAGCGCCGCCGCTCCCACCGCTATAGCCCGCCGCGCTCGCGCAGGATGCGCGCGGTGGACAGCGCGATCATGCCTTCCTCGTCGGTCGGCAGGACCAGCACGGGCACGCGGCTGTCGTCGCGGCTCACGCGCTGGGTGTTGGCGGCATTGGCCTGCGCGTCCAGCCGGATGCCGAACAGCCCGTCAAGGTAGGCGCAGATGCGCGTGCGCACCTCGGGGGAGTTCGCCCCGATGCCCGCCGTGAACACCAGCGCATCGATCCCGCCCAGCGTGACGGCCAGCTTGCCGATCTCCTGCGCGGCGCGGTAGGCGTAGAAGTTCACCGCCAGCACGGCGCGCGGGTCGTTGCTGGCCAGCAGGACGCGCATGTCGCTGCTGATGCCGGAAATCCCCTTGAGGCCCGACTGCCCGTACAGCATGGCCTGGATCGCGTCGGCTTCCATGCCTTGCGCGGCGAGCCACAGCACCGCGCCCGGATCGATGTTGCCGCAGCGTGTGCCCATCGGCATGCCATCCAGCGCGGTCAGCCCCATCGTCGATTCCACGCTCCGGCCTTCGCGCATCGCGCAGAGGCTGGCGCCGTTGCCGAGATGCGCCACGATGACGCGGCCCGCCGCGAGATCCGGCGCCACCTGCCGCAGCCGGCGCGCGATATACGCATACGACAACCCGTGAAAGCCGTAACGGCGGATGCCGCGCTCGTAGTACTCGTACGGTAGGGCCATCAATTGCGCGAGCGGGTCGTGGCCGGCGTGGAAGGCGGTGTCGAAGCATGCCACCTGCAACAGTTCCGGCACGGCAGCGCGCACCGCGCGGATCGCCGTCAGGTTGTGCGGCTGGTGCAGCGGGGCGAGCGGCACGAGGGCTTCGAGCCGCTCGATCACGGTGTCGTCGATCGCCACCGCGTCGGCGAAGTCCGCGCCGCCATGCACCACGCGATGGCCCACCGCCACCGGCGGCGTATCGCGCAGGCCCACGCTCAGCGTCAGCCGAATCAGGCGGAAGGCGGCGTCATGGTCGGCCACCTGCTCCACGGGGAACTGCTCGTCGGCCACGACACGGCCATCGGCCATGCGTGCCATCAGGCGTGGCGCCACGCCGATGCCCTCGATCTGCCCGTGCGCGGCCAGTTCGGGCTGGATATCGACGTTGTGGTGCGCCGACTCGGGCACCACGTAGATGGAAACCTTCACGCTCGACGACCCGGCGTTGACGACGAGGATCACGGGATGGACGGTACTCAAGATGATTCTCCTGGCGACAGTGTCGGCGCTGGCATCGCGCTCAGGCGGGCACGGCGGCGGCGGTGCGGCGCGCGTGCGCAAGCAGCACGGCGATGGCACAGCTGCCGATGCGCGCGCGCACGCTGTCGGCGCGGCTCGTCAGGATGATCGGCACGCGCGCGCCCAGCACGATGCCCGCGGCCTCGGCGCCGGCCAGGAAGGTGAGCTGCTTGGCCAGCATGTTGCCGGCCTCGAGGTCGGGCACCAGCAGGATGTCGGGGTCGCCAGCCACCTCGGAGTGAATGCCCTTGGTGTCCGCCGCCGCCTTGCTGATGGCGTTGTCGAAGGCCAGCGGGCCGTCGAGGATGCCGCCTTCGATCTGTCCGCGCCGGCTCATCATGCAGAGCGCCGCCGCGTCGATGGTCGACGGGATCTTGTCGGTCACGGTTTCCACGGCGGAGAGGATCGCCACCTTGGGCGTCTCGATGCCGAGCACGCGTACCAGGTCGATGGCGTTGCGCACGATGTCGGCCTTCTCGTTCAGCGTGGGGAAGATGTTGACCGCCGCGTCGGTGATGAACAGCGGCTTGTGATAGGCGGGCACGTCCATCGCAAACACGTGCGAGAGGCGCCGGCCCGTGCGCAGGCCGGTGGTGGAGCTGGCCACCGCATGCATCAGTTCATCGCTGTGCAGGCTGCCTTTCATCAGCAATTCGGCCTCGCCCGCGCGCACTGCTTCCACGGCACGCGCGGCGGCGGCGTGGCTGTGCGGGACGTCGATGATCCGGATGCCTTCCAGCGACAGGCCGTGTTCCGCGGCCACATGGCGGATGCGGGCTTCGGGGCCGATCAGCAACGGCACGATCAGGCCGAGCCGCGCGGCCTCGAGCGCGCCATCGAGCGAACTGTAGTCGCACGGATGGGCCACGGCGGTGGGAATGGGGGGCAGGCCCGCGCAGCGCGCGAGCAACTGGGCGTATTTGTCGCCGGTGGGGGGCAACGCGGACGGGTCCAACGTAGGTGTGAGCATGGGCAGCGTTCCCTGGAACCAATATTCTGGAGTCGGGCATGCATCCCCCGGGGGCCAAGGATGCTGCATTGCGCAAACGGTATCAGCGAGTATAGGCCGGACGACGATGACACGCCAGCGTCATATCCGGCGCGGAAATTGCACGAATCTGCGACGTCGGTTGTCTTCGCCCCCCGAGGCTGGTAGATTTTTACTTGCTGCATCGCAGCAGGCGCCTAGTACGCCGCTGCGACCCGTCTGACCATCTCTACACCTTCCCAAAGGGGAGAATCGGAATGAATGCACGCCAACCTGCCGGGAGCGGTCTTGCTCCCGCGCAAGATGCTCCCGCATCGCCTTCGCCGTTTCCTGATCTCTCGGCAATCTCCGCTTACACTGCCCATCCCCTGGCCCAGGCCGCCTGGGAGTATGGCGTCGACGCCTGGCAGCGCAGCATCCTGTTCCTCGACATCCTGCGCCGGCGCGGCAACGAGACGGCCGAGCATGAGCGCGGCGGCATGCCGCCCGTGCTGGTGTTCGAGCATGAAGTGCTGATGGACGGGCGCGACATGCCCAAGCCCGTCAACTACGCGCTGCTGCGCATCGTGCCGCCGGACGCGAATCCGACCGATCCCGACAAGCGCCCCTTCGTGGTGATGGACCCGCGCGCGGGCCACGGCCCCGGCATCGGCGGCTTCAAGGAGGACAGCGAGATCGGCAACGCCATCCGTGGCGGCCATCCGTGCTACTTCATCACTTTCTTCCGCGATCCCTGCCCGGGGCAGACCATCGAGGACGTGGCGCGACTCGAGGCCAGCTTCCTGAGCGCGGTGGCCGAGCGCCATCCGAACGCGCCGGGCAAGCCGTTCGTGGTCGGCAACTGCCAGGCCGGCTGGGCGCTGCTGATCCTGGCCGCCGCCGCACCCGACGTGACCGGCCCGATCCTGCTGGCCGGCGCGCCGGTGGCGTACTGGTCCGGCGTGCGCGGCAAGAATCCGATGCGCTACAGCGGCGGCCTGCTCGGCGGCTCATGGCTCTCCTCGCTGGCCGCCGACATGGGCAACGGCCGCTTCGACGGCGCTTGGCTGGTGCAGAACTTCGAGAAGCTCAACCCGGCCAACGCACTCTGGGAAAAGCTCTACAACGTCTACGCCAAGGCCGACACGGAAGGCCCGCGCTTCCTCGAGTTCGAGCGCTGGTGGGGCGGCCACTTCCTGATGAACCGCGAGGAGATCGACTGGATCGTCCAGAACCTGTTCGTCGGCAACCACCTCACCGCCGGCGAGATCCACAGCACCGACGGCCAGACCCTGATCGACCTGCGCAACGTGCGCTCGCCGGTGATCGTGTTCGCGTCCTGGGGCGACAACATCACGCCGCCCCAGCAGGCGCTGAACTGGATTCCCGATCTCTACGCGAACGTGGACGAGATCGTGGCCAACCAGCAGACCATCGTCTTTTGCCTGCATCCGTCGATTGGCCACCTCGGCATCTTCGTCTCGGCCAGCGTGGCCAACCGCGAGCACACCGAGCTGTTCTGCGCGCTCGACCTGATCGACGTGCTGCCGCCCGGGCTTTATGAAGCGAAGATCGAGGACGTGGCGCCCGGTACCTCGCACCGCGACCTGATCCAGGGCCGCTACCTGGTCCGCTTCGAGCGCCGCACCATCGACGATATCCTCGCCCTCGACGATGGCCGCGAGGACGAGCGCCCGTTCGAAGTGGTGCGCCGCGTGGCAGAGATCAACCAGCATCTGTACGACACCTACGCGTCGCCGTTCGTCCGCGCCGCCGCCACCGAGGTCACCGCCGAGGCGATCCGCGAGACCCATCCCGCGCGCATGGAGCGCAAGCTCGCCAGCGATACCAATCCGCTGATGGCCTGGGTGGGTGCGCTGGCGCCGATGGTGCGCGAGCACCGCCAGCCGGTCTCGGCCGACAACCCGTTCCTGGCGATGCAGACGGCGATGTCGGACCAGATCGTCTCGATGCTGAATCAGTACCGCGACGTGCGCGACGCCTGGCAGGAGCAGTGGTTTGAATCGCTCTACGCCTCGCCGTGGCTGCCGGCGATGCTCGGCATGGAGTCCTCGGTGCGGCGCGCGGAGTCACCGGCCATCCTGGCGTTGCGCGCGGAGGTGGCCGAGCTGCGCAAGCGCGAGGCGCTGGCGCACATGGGTGAAGGCACCTCGCTGGACGCCTTCACGCGCATCCTGGCCTACGTGACGCAAGGCAAGTCCGCCATCGAGGAGCGGCCGTTCAACCTGCTGCGCAAGCTCGCACGCGAGCATCCGCCGGAGAAGCGTGTCACGTTGGCGCAGTTCAAGGACGCGGTCTGGCGCCAGAACTACGTGGTGAGCCTCGATCCAGCCGCGGCGCTCCAGGCGCTGCCGGCGCTGGTGCCGGACATGAAGGAGCGCCGCCGCGTGATGGTGCTCGCGCATCGCGTGCTGACCGTGGGCGGGCCGCTCGATGACGACTGGCTGGCGCGCTACCGCGAGGTGGCGGCGGTGCTCGGCGCGGACCACAGCGGCCCGGCCACGCACGACGCCGAGGCCGGTGCAGCCGCCGATTCCGCCACCTGAGGAGGGCCGCGCCATGGTACAGGTACCCAATCCGCCGCTGGCCGGCGCCCGCGTGCTGGTGGTGGGCGTGGCCAATGAAGACTCGATCGCCTGGGGCTGCGCGCGCGCATTCCGCGAGCTGGGCGCCGAGATCGCCATGACCTATCTCAACGACAAGGCGCATCCGCACGTGGCGCCGCTGGCGGCGCAGGTCAACGCGCCGATCCTGATGCCGCTGAACGTGGAGGACGACGCGCAGATGGCCGCGCTGTTCGCCCGCATCACCGAGCAATGGGGCCGGCTCGACGCCATGGTGCATTCGGTGGCCTTCGCGCCGAAGGCCGACCTCCAGGGCGGGCTGCTCAACTCGTCGGCCGAGGGCTTCGCGCGGGCGATGGACGTGTCGTGCCACTCCTTCATCCGCATGGCCCGCCGCGCGGTGCCGTTGATGACCGCAGGCGGCACGATGTTCGCGATGAGCTACGACGGCGCCAACCGCGTGGTGCCGAACTACAACCTGATGGGCCCGGTGAAGGCCGCGCTCGAGGCCAGTTGCCGTTACCTCGCGCACGAACTGGGGCCGCAGGGCATCCGCGTGCACGCGATCTCGCCGGGGCCGCTGAAGACGCGTGCGGCGTCGGGGCTCAAGGACTTCGACCTGCTGCTCGCGGAGGCCGCCGGCCGCGCACCGCTCGGCGAGCTGGTCGACATCATGGACGTCGGCTTCGCCACGGCCTTCCTGGCCACGCCGTACGCGCGCCGGCTGTCCGGCAACACGGTCTACGTGGACGGTGGCGTGCACATCATGGCGTAGCGCCGGCGGCGCAAGACTTATCGGCAACCAGGAGAGGCTGCAATGCAGGTACTGATCCGTGGGCTGCATCGGGATGTGACCGAGGACATGCTGCGGGACAAGCTCAAGGGTTACGCGCCCGTGAACTCGGTGGAACTGGTGCGCGAGGGCGATCCCAACCACCCGTGGGCCTGGGTGGACCTGGCGGTGGACCCGTTCACCGCATGGCGCCTGCTGCGCCAGTTCGACAAGCAATACTTCGCCGGCAGCGTGATGCGCTGGTACATCCCCGCGTACCAGAGCTGAGAAGGATGGCGGGGAGAGCAGGGAGGTCGCCGGTGGGGCCGCTTCGCAGTACCATAGCCGCACCTCGGCAACCGTACACCTCCACATGCTAGAACTCCAAGGCGCCATCTGGTTTCGCGCCGGCACGCAGGACTGGGGCGGACGCGACCGCATCGCGCTGCTGGCCGCGATTGGCGAGCACGGCTCGATCACTGCCGCCGCGCGTGCCGTGGGCCTCAGCTACAAGGCCGCGTGGGACGCCATCGACGCCATGAACAACAGCGCCGGCGAGCCGCTGGTCTCGCGCGCCGCCGGCGGCAAGGGCGGCGGCGGCACGCGGCTGACCGAGCGCGCCGAGCGGCTGATCCGCACCTATCGGGCGATGGAGACCGAGCACGCGCGCTTCGTCGCTTATCTCGACAAGCTGGGCGGGGCGCTCTCCGAAGCCGATCCCGATGACATCCACCTGATGAGGCGCCTCATGATCCAGACCAGTGCGCGTAACAAGCTGTTTGGCCGCGTGGCCGCTGTGCGCGGCGGGGCGGTCAATGACGAGGTGACGCTGACGCTCGCGGGCGGCCAGCAGGTGGTGGCGACGATCACCCACGAGAGCGTGGAGACGCTGGGCCTGGCGCCTGGCACCGAGGCGTTTGCGCTGGTCAAGGCCTCGTCGGTGCTGATCGGGCTGCCCGATCCGGGCATGCGGCTGTCCGCGCGCAACCAGCTGCCGGGCGTGGTGGCGCGCGTGGTGCCGGGTGCGGTGAATGCCGAGATCGTGCTCGACCTCGACGGCGGCGGCACCGTGGCGGCCATCATCACCCATGGCTCGCTGGCCGACCTGGGGCTGAAGGAAGGCAGCCGCGCCCTGGCGATCTTCAAGGCCTCCAGCGTGATCCTCGGGACGATGGCCTGACTAGATGGCGTGCGCCGGCTGCTGCGGGGCGTAGACCGGTGGATGCTGGCGCCCGCGCCCGCCGCCGTGAATGTGGCCGTCGCGGATCTCCAGCACATGGTCGCCCAGCACCTCCACGTCCTTCGGGTCGTGCGAGATGACGACCATCGGCACGTCCAGGCTTTCCTGCAGGGCGCGCAGCTCGGCGCGCATGCGCGTGCGCAGCGCGGGGTCCAGCGCCGAGAACGGCTCGTCCAGCAGCACGATGTCCGGCTGCGCCACCAGCGCGCGCGCCAGTGCCACGCGCTGCTTCTGTCCCCCCGAAATCTGGATCGGATACTGGTTGACGATCTCGCGCAGCCCGAATGCATCGACCCAGCGCGCGGCCTCGGGCGGCAGCGCGCGGCGCGCCGGGTTGCGCCAGCCCTTGCTGAGGCCGAACGCAATGTTCTGGGCCACGGTCAGGTGCGGAAACAGCGCGTAGTCCTGGAACAGGTAGGCCACGCGGCGCTCCTGCGGGCGCACATCCACGCCGGTCTCGCTGTCGAACAGGATGCGGCCGTTCAGGACGATGCGGCCGCTGTCGGGGGCCAGCAGCCCGGCAATCGCGCGCAGCGTCAGGCTCTTGCCGGCGCCGGAGGGGCCGAACATGGCGATGCGCCGGCTGTCGGAATCGAAGTCGATGTCGAGCGCGAACTGGCGGTCGGCCGTGACAATGCGCTTGCGGATGGTGACGTGCATGCTCATGGCGATCTCACCGTCAGCGCGTGGCCGGGCCGCGCCGGAAGCGGCGCCGCTCGTAACTGTCGCCAATGCCGCGCGCGGCCGGCGGCACGAGCCGGCCGGCAATCACCAGCAGCAGCACGCAGGTGACCGACGTCACCAGCACCAGCAGGTTGGCGGTGTTGTCGTCGCCGGCCTGCACCGCCTCGTAGATGGCCACGGACAGCGTCTGGGTACGGCCCGGCAGGTTGCCGGCGATCATCAGCGTGGCGCCGAACTCGCCCAGCGCGCGCGCGAAGGCCAGCAGCACGCCGGCCACGATGCCCCGCAATGCCAGCGGCAGCGTGACACGGAAGAAAATGCCGGTCTCGGAGACGCCCAGCACCCGCGCGGCGTTTTCGAGCTGGTGATCCACCCCCTCGAAAGCGGCCCGCGCGGACTTCAGCACGAGCGGGAACGCCACCACCGTGGAGGCCAGCACCGCGCCCTGCCAGGTGAAGACCAGCGTGATGCCGATGGATTCGAGCCACGCGCCGAACACGCCCCGCCGGCCCACCAGCACCAGCAGGTAGTAGCCGAGTACGGTGGGCGGCAGCACCAGCGGCAGGGTCAGGATCGCGTCGACGAGATCCCGCGCCGACGAGCGCCAGCGCGCGATGCCATACGCCGCCGCCACGCCCAGCACGGCGTTGAGCAGCGTGGCCCAGCCCGCTACCTTGAGCGAGAGCAGCAGCGGGGTCCAGATGCCGTCCATGTCGATGTGGGATGTGGGATGTGGGGCAGGGGCTTACGGCTTCTGGAAGCCGTACTTCGCCAGCACGGCCTGCCCATCCGGCGACAGCACGTACTGCACGAAGCTGGCGGCCTGCGCCGGCTGCCGGGTCTGCGTGGTGAGGGCGATGGGGTAGGTCGCCGGCGTGCGGTTCGGCACGCGCACGGCCACCTTCACCTTGTCCGGCATGACGGCGGCGTCCGTGGCAAACACGAAGCCGGCGTCCACCTCGCCGCGCGCCACGTAATCCAGGCTCTGGCGCACGTTCTGCGCCGGCACGCCCTTGGCGGAAACGACTTCCCAGAGGTTCTCGGCCTCCAGCGCGCCCTTGGTGTAGCGGCCCACCGGCACCGACGACGGATTGCCATAGGCCACGCGCTTCACGTCCGTACGGGTCAGGTCGCGCAGTGCGCCAATCCCCAGCTTGCTGTCGGCCGGCACGATCAGCACCACCTGGTTGGCGGCGAAATCCTTGCGCGAGGCCGGCTGGATCACCTTCTCGGCTTCGGCGCGGTTCATCGCGTCCTGGTCGGCGGAGGCAAATACGTCCGCCGGCGCGCCGCGCACGATCTGCTGCATCAGCACGTCCGAGGCGCCGAAGTTCAGGACGATCTTGGTGTCCGGGTGCCCCTTCTCATACTGCTCGGCCAGCGTCTTGAACGCGTTGGTCAGGCTGGCGGCAGCCGACACCACGAGGTCGGCGGCGAACGCGGAAGGCGCGGCGCCAAAGATCAGGGCGGCGGCTAAGACGGTGCGGCGGAGGAACGGTGTCATAAGAGATGGCTAGATCGCCTGGACGGCACAGGCGCAATATAAGTTGCTATATAGCGCTGCGTCAATCCGCCGGCCGTATAGCCGGCTTCATCCGAATCGAATAGTCCTGTCGGTGTTTATGTGTCTTAAACAGCACAATTAAACGCGAGCGGCGGCTGTCACAGCGTTGACGCCTTGGCTCCCCAAAATCCCCAGCGCAGCAGCAAACAACAAAAAACAACGCGAAAAGGGAATCCGAGACCATGTCACAGCGCATCTCCCCTCTGCAGTCCGCCGCCCTCGCGGCGCTCCTGGCCGGCACGGTGGCCTTGGTGGCCGCGTGCGGCGCCGATGACGATACCCCGGCCTCCGGCGGCGGCAATGGCGGCAATGGCGGCACCCCGGCGGCAACGGTGCCGGCCGGCACCAAGGCCACGCTGGCGCTGCTGGAAACCACCGACCTCCACACCAACGTCCGCAGCTACGACTATTTCAAGCTGGCCGATGACCCATCGCTCGGCTTCGAGCGTGTGGCCACGTTGATCAAGGCGGCCCGCCAGGAATTCCCGAACAGCCTGCTGCTGGACAACGGCGACACCATCCAGGGCACCGCGCTGTCCGACTACCAGGCGCTGGTGAAGCCCGTGGCCTGCAGCGAGACGCTGGCGATGTACAAGGTGATGAACGACGCCGGCTACGACGGCGGCGGCATCGGCAACCACGAGTTCAACTACGGCCTGCCGTACCTGAGCCAGGTCACGGGCAGCCGCTTCAATGTCGATGGCCTGCCCGAGCCGGGCACGCAGACGGTCTGCGCCGGGCCGAAGTTTCCGCAGGTGCTGGCCAACGTCTACAGCGTGAAGACCCGCGCGCCGCTGTTCCAGCCCTATGCGATCCTGACCAAGACCGTCACCGCCACCGGCCCGGACGGCAAGCCGGTCACCGCGCCGCTCAAGGTCGGCATCATCGGCTTCGCGCCGCCGGCCATCCTGAGCTGGGACAAGCGCTGGCTCGACGGCAAGGTCTATACCGAGGGCGCGGTGGAAACCGCCCAGAAGTACATCCCCGAGATGCGCGCCAAGGGCGCAGACCTGATCGTGGTGATCTCCCACGGCGGGCTGGACGCCTCCACCTACTCGCCGGACATGGAGAACGGCAGCTACCACCTGTCGAAGGTGGCGGGCGTGGATGCCATGCTGATCGGCCACTCGCACCAGGTCTTCCCGGACGCCACCAGCACCGTGCCGCAGTTCAACCTGCCGGGCGTGGACAAGGTCCGCGGCACGGTCAACGGCGTGCCGACCGTGATGGCCAACTACTGGGGCAAGCACCTGGGCGTGATCCACCTCGCGCTGGCCTATGACGGCAGCAAGTGGTCAGTGGACCGCGCCGCCACCACGGTCCAGGCGCGCTCGATCCAGAACGCCGACAAGAGCTACGTGGCAGCGGATGCCACCGTGGCAGCCGCCATCGACACCGAGCACCAGGCCACCATCCAGTACGTGAAGACGCCGATCGGCGCCACGAACTACCGCATGTCGAGCTACTTTGCCGATGTGGGCGACCCCGGCGCCATCCAGATCGTCAACATGGCCCAGGCGCAGTACGTCAAGGACTACCTCACCGCCAACCAGCCCGCGCTGGCCAGCCTGCCGGTGCTGTCGGTCTCCGCGCCGTTCAAGAGCGGCTTCGGCGGCGGCAGCGACTACACCGACGTCTCCGCCGGCAACCTGGCGATCAACAACGCGGCCGACCTGTACCTGTATCCGAACACGGTCTACGCGGTGAAGGTGAATGGCGACGAGGTCAAGGCGTGGCTGGAGACGGCCGCCAAGCGTTTCAACCAGATCAACCCGGCGCTGGCCACGGACCAGCAGTTGATCAGCAGCTTCCCGGGCTACAACTTCGACATGTTCACCTCGACGGACATGCAGTACGAGATCGACGTCACCCAGCCGGTGGGCAGCCGCATCAAGAACCTGACCTACCAGGGCGCGCCGGTCACGGCGGCCATGTCGTTCATCGTCGCCACCAACAACTACCGCGCCAGCGGCGGCGGCAACTTCCCGGGGCTGGACGGCACGAAGACTGTGTATGCGTCGCCGGACGCCAACCGCGACGTGCTGATCGCCTACATCAAGAACGCGGCGAATGTGACGCGTGCGGCGCACGGCAGCGCGCGTAGCTGGCGCTTCACACCCGTGGCGACGGCCGGCAAGGTGGTGTTCAGCTCGGGCGTGGGTATGCTCCAGCAGGCGGTGGATGCGGGCCTGACCAATATCACGCTCGACAAGGCCGACGATGGCTCGAACAAGAACCTGTCGCAGTACAAGATCGACCTGAGCCTGTGATGCGCGCCGCTACCGTTACCGCCACCACCACTGCTGCCACCGCCGCTACCGCCACGTTCCCGTCCGCCTTCCGGCGCCGCCGGGCTCATCCGCTGTTCGCCGCCGCGCTGGTGGCGGTGACGGTGGCCGCAGCCGGCGTGGCCGGTGCCGCCGCGTGGCGCCACCATGCCGAAGCGCGCCAGGCCGAGCTGGCCCAATGGCAGCGGATGGCCAGCACGGCGGCTGATGCCGACGCGCTGTCGCGGCTGGCCCGGGCGGCGGATGCCGGCGAGACCGCCGCCCGCGCGGCGCTGGGCGAGACGCTGCTGGCCCGGCCCGACGCGCTCTCGCGCGCCGACGGCGAGCGCTGGCTGCGCCTGGCCGCCGACAGCGGCAGCGTGCGCGCCCACTTCGTGCTCGGCAAGGCGGCGATGCTGGGGCAACTGCTGGGGCAACTGTCGGTGCGCCAGCCGGACCTCCCGCGCGCCTGGACCCACCTCGAAGCCGCCGCCCGCGCCGGCGATGCGGGCGCCGCCTACTACCTCGGCCTGCTGTGCCGGGGCGGCTATGGCCGCGCGCCGGACGCCCCGGCAGCCGTGCGCTGGCTCACCGTGGCGGCCGAGGGCGGCGTGGCGCCGGCCATGTTCCTGCTGGCCAATGCCTACCGCGAAGGGGCGGGCGTGCCGCGCGACGACGCCCGCGCCGTGGACTGGTACGAAGCCGCCGCCGAGCGCGAGCATCCGGCGGCCCTCCAGGCCCTGGCCATGGCCTACCTCAACGGCGAACTGGGCCTGGCGCGCGACGACAAGGCGTACCGGCAACACATGGCCGAGGCGGCGCACGCGCTGCGGCACCCGGCGCTGACGCCCTGAGGTGGCTGGTATCCGGTAAGCTGGCATCCCCACGACGGATGCGCTTGCTCCACGCCCCATGAAATCGATCTATCTCGCCGGATTCGACGTTTTCCGCAAGGACGCGCTCGCCCACGGCGCGCATCTCAAGGCACTGTGCACCCGGCACGGCTACGAAGGGCTGTATCCGCTCGACAAGGCCGCGCCGGCCGGGCTCTCCGGCCCCGACACCGCGCAGTGGATCTACGAGGCCAATCTCGCGCTGATCCGGCGCGCGGACCTTGTCATGGCCAATCTCGATGACTTTCGCGGCCCGGGTGAGCCGGACAGCGGCACGGCGTTCGAAGTGGGTTTCGCGGTGGCGCTCCAGAAGCCGGTGTGGGCCTATTCGGCCGACGCCGGCACGCTGCTGGACCGCGTGCGCGTAGGCACCGATGCCGATGGCGATGCGCTCGATGCGCGCGGCTACGTGGTGGAGGATTTCGGCCTGCCCAAGAACCTGATGCTGGCCTGCAGCGTGCGGCTGGTGGCTGGCGACGCCGAAGCCTGCCTGGCCGCGATAGCCGAGGCGGACCGGCGCCGCGCCGCGCGCCGGGCGCAGGCGCTGGAAGCCGGCGGCCCGGAAGACTGACTAATAGATAAGGATCAGGGCCGCAGCGACTGCACGCCGGCGGCGATGTCGGCGGCGGTGGTCGCCACGATCTGGCGATAGGCGGTGACCATGCCGTCCACCTGACCCGGCGCGGGCAGCTCGGTCTGCGTGCGGCCGCTCAGGACCTTGCCGTCGGGCAGCTTGCGCACGGTCCAGGCGATGGTCGCAGCGGCGCGCTGGCCGAGATCGCCATCGAGCCGCACCACCTCCGTGGTCACGCGGTACACCGGCGTCACTTCCGACAGGCCCTGCTGGTAGGTGTCCACCGCGCCGAGCCGCGCCTGCAACTGCTGCGACAGCGCGTCGCGCAGCTCGTCCGGCAGCGGCGACGACCAGCGCGACAGGTCAAGCAGCTTCAGCCCGCCCTCGCTGCCGTCCGCCACTACCAGCTGGGGCCGGTTCAGCCGCTCGGGCACCCGCACCGGGGCCACTTCGATCCAGAGCGGCGTTGTCGTCGCTGCGGGCGCCGTGGCCTCGCCGTTGGCCAGCGTGTAGTAGCGCGGCTCGGGCGAGGCGCAGCCGGCCAGTACTGCCAGCGCGGCGAGTGCAGCCAACGCAGCCGGCGCCATCCTCTTTTTGTCAGCAGATCGCTTCATCATGGTTTCTCCGCCTTGCCGCGCAGCAGCGCCTCGGGGTGGCGTTCCAGGTAGTCGGTCAGCGCGCGCAGGGACACAGCCGTGCGCGTCAGTTCCTGCAGCATGCGCCGCGTGTCCTGCTGCAGCGGCGCGTCAGACGCCAGCGTGCCGTTGGCCGCCGTCAGCGTGCGGCGCGCGTCCTGCAGCGCGGCCAGCACCTGCGGGGCCACGTCGCCGTTGAGCTGGGCCACGAGCTTGTCGGCGGAGGCCATCATCGCGTTCATCGACGCCATGGCCGTGCGCAGGTCCTGCCCGATCTGGTCGAACGGCACTTTGTCGATCCGGTTGACGATATCGCCCAGCTTGGCCTGCAGCGCGTCGAAGGTGCCCGGCGTGGTCGGCAGCTCCGGCATCGCCCCTTCGAGGTTGATGTCGGTCGGCGGCGGCGCCTTCGGGAAGAAGTCGAGCGCCACGTAGAGCTGGCCGGTGAGCAGGTTGCCGGTGCGCAGCTGCGCGCGCATGCCGCGCTTGACCAGCCCCTGCACGATGGCGCGCTTGCGCTCCTCGTCGGCCACGTCGCGCTCGCGGAAGCCCATGCGCGACGGATAGAACTCCACCACCACCGGCATGCGGAACGCCTTCTTGTCGCGCACGTATTCGATGCCGATGGAGCGCACCGTGCCCACCACCACGCCGCGGAAGTCCACCGGCGCGCCGGGGGTCAGCCCGCGCACGGACTGGTCGAAGTTGAGCACGGCCAGCGCGGGCGCCAGTTCGTCGGGCTCCTTCATGGCCTCGGTCTGGTCGCCGGCGAGCAGGTATTGCGTGTTCTCGGCGGCGGCGGTGCGGGCCGAGGAGTTGTCCGGCGACTGGAACGCCACGCCGCCCAGCAGCACCGTCACCAGCGACTGCGTGGAGAGCTTGAGCCCGCCCGCATCGAGCTTCAGGTCCACGCCGCTGGCGTGCCAGAAGCGGGTGTCGGCGGTGACCAGCGTGTCGTACGGCTTGTTGACGAACACCCGCAGCGTGATGTCGCGCCCGTTCGGCTCAAGCTGGTAGGCCACCACCTGGCCCACCTGCACGCGGCGGTAGTAGACCGGCGAGCCGATATCGAGCGAGCCCAGGTCCTGCGCGCGCAGCACGAACTGCCGCCCGGAGGCATCGGTGGTGACTACCGGCGGCACCTCCAGCCCGGTGAAGCTGCGCGTGCTGGCCTGCGACTTGCCGGCATCCACGCCGATATAGGCGCCGGACAGCAGCGTCTCCAGCCCGGACACCCCGCTGATGGCAAAGCGCGGCCGCACCACCCAGAAGCGCGTGTCGGCCACGGCGAAGTTCTCGGCATCCTTGGTCAGCTCGATGATCGCCACCACGTGCGAGCGGTCCGGCGCCAGCCGCACGGACTTCACCAGGCCGATATCGACGTCCTTGTAGCGCACGGCGGTCTTGCCCGGCGTCAGGCCCTCGGCGGTGCGGAAGGTCACCGTGATGTCTGGGCCGCGTGAGGCCAGCGTGTTGATCAGCAGCGAGATGCCCACCACGGCGGCGACGATCGGGATCAGCCAGACCAGCGAGGGCAGCCAGCGCGCGGGCTTGCGCCGCGCGGGCTGGGGCAGGCCGCCGGGCGGGGGAGGCGGGGGCGGCGGGGGCGGCAGGGGAGGCGTGGCGTTGTCAGTGTCGGGCATCGTTGGATTCCGGCAATTCGAGTGAGTCCCACAGCAGGCGCGGATCGAAGCTCAGCGACGCCATCATGGTCAGGACGACCACGGCGCCGAAGGCCATCGCGCCGCCGCCGGGGATGATCGTGGCGAGCGCGCCGGCGCGCACCAGCGAGGCGAGCAGCGCCACCACGAAGATATCGAGCATCGACCAGCGGCCGATGATTTCCACCAGCCAGTACAGCCGGGTCTGCTGGCGGATGCGCCACGACGTGCGCAGGTGTACCGAAACCAGCAGCAGCGTCAGGATCATCATCTTCAGCAGCGGCACGACTATGCTGGCGATCAGCACCACGCCGGCCAGCAGGTGCGAGCCGGACACCCAGAGGTAGATCACGCCCGAGAGGATCGTGTCGCGCTGGGTGCCGAGGATCGACTGCGTGACCATCACCGGCAGCAGGTTGGCGGGGATATAGAGAATATAGGCGGCCAGCAGGAAAGCCCAGGTGCGCGCCAGGCTGGCCGGCTTGCGATGGTGCAGCGTGGCGCCGCAGCGCGGGCAGGGCTCGCCTTCCAGCGTGCGCGGGCTGACCAGATCGCAGGCGTGGCAGGACACCAGCCCGCGCGAGGCGGCCGTGGGCACCTGGGCCAGCGGCGTGCGCTCGTCGTCATCGGTCAGTTCGGCCACCACGTCGGCGGCCATGCGGCGCGAGCGCGCCAGCCGCTCGCGCGCGGCGGCGGTGCGCGAGGCGTGGGTGGGGCGGGGGGGCTGGGGGGGCGCGGCGGGGCTCATGGGCGATGGGTCTCGTCATGGGGCGGCACCTCGTCCGCGCCGGGCGGCTCGAGGTAGTGCCACAGGTCGCGCGGATCGAACGACAGCATCGCCGCCAGCACCACCACCAGCGCGCCGAACGACCACAGCGCCACGCCCGGCAGCACCTGCGCCATGGTGGAGAGCTTCACCAGCGTGACCAGCACGCCGATCATGAACACCTCGATCATGCCCCAGGGCCGGGTCTGGCGGATGCCGCGCACGATGCGGTCGAACCCCGGCGGCATCTGCCGGCGGGCCATCGGCACCAGCAGGTAGCCCATCATCAGCATCTCGGAGAGCGGGAACAGGATGGTGGTGGCGAAGACCAGCAGCGCCACCGGCGCCATCTGGTCCGCGAACAGCGCCTGCACGGCACCGATCAGCGTGGTCTGGGTGCGCACGCCCTTGAGGTCCATCTCCACGATGGGGAAGGCGTTGGAGATCAGGAACAGGATCAGCGCCGTCACCACCAGCGGCAGCAGGCGGCGGTAGGCGCGCGAGCTTTCGCGGTAGAGCGGGCCGCCGCAGCGCAGGCAGGCGGCGCGCTCGCCGGGGGCCAGCGCGGTGCGTTCGTAGAGCGCGTCGCAGTATTCGCAGGCCACCAGCCGGTGCAGGTCCTGCGGGGTGTCGGAAGGAGCGTGCGGCGCCGGCGTCATGCGTCCGGGGTGAGCGTCTTGGGCGGCGCGGCCGTGACGGCGGTCACCGGCGGCCGTTCCTGCGTGCCGATGGTCCAGTCGCGCAGCAGCGCGTAGGCCACCGCCAGCACGGTTGGGCCGATGAACACGCCGAGGAAGCCGAAGGCCAGCGCCCCGCCCAGCACGCCCATCATGATCCAGATCAGCGGCAGGCCGGTGCCCTTGCTGATCAGCAGCGGCTTGACCACGTTGTCCGCCATGCCGACCACGGCGCCGCCCCAGATCACCATGAAGACCGCCCAGCCGGTGTGGCCCGAGTGGTAGAGCCACAGCGCGGCCGGAATCCAGATCAGCGGCGGGCCCATCGGCACCACGGAGAGGAAGAAGGTGATGAAGCCGAGGATGGCAGCGCCGGGCACGCCGGCAATCCAGAAGCCGATAGCGGCCAGCAGGGCCTGGATGAAGGCGGTGCCGAGCACCCCGTAGACCACGCCCTTGACCGTGCTGCCGGCCAGCGCCAGCAGGTGATCGGCACGCTCGCCCGCCACGCGGCGCATGCCGCCGCGCAGCCACTCCACGGCCAGCTCGCCGCCGGTATAGAAGAAGAACGCCAGGACGATGGAGAGCGCCAGCTGGCCCAGCCCGGCGCCAATCGACAAGCCCGCGCCCAGCAGCACATGGCCGACCGGCGCGATCAGCTTGCGCAGGTTGGCCACCATCTCGGAGTCGGCGGTGATGACCTGGTTCCACGCACTGGAGAGCTGGCTGCCGACGAACGGCAGGCTGCTGAGCCATTCGGGCAGTTGCGGAATGCCGTGTTCGGTGTAGCGCTCGACCAGCGCCTGGAGATCGTCCAGATGGGCGGAGAAGCTGGCGCCGGCATAGACGAACGGGCCGAGCACGATAACCGTGGAAATCAGCACGCAGATCAGGGCGGCGATGCCGCGTCGGTTGCCGAGCCAGCGCGTGAGTACGGTGTAGGGGTACCAGGAGGCGTAGGCGAGGATGGCGCCCCACAGCAGCGCGGTGGCAAACGGGGCCAGCACCAGCAGCGAGCCGCCGATCAGCACGATCAGCGCAAAGACGGCGGCGAGCTTTTCAATCAATTGTCCGGAACTCATCGGGCAGATCTCCAGGGGCGCCGTGTGACGGAAACGCCGTAAGCATAGCGGAAATCGATGACAGCGCCGCCGGGGGGCGCTGGCCTGGATGAGTGTAATAGGACGTCAGCCCGCCATCACGACTCCGTGACCCCTCGGCGCAGCAGCGCGGCTACGAGATCGGATTGCGTGACTATGCCGACCACGCAGCGGTTGTCGTCGATCACGGGCACGTGGTGCAGCCCGCCGTCGGAGAACGCCCGGCCCAGCTCCACGATGGGCTGGTCCGGGCGCGCCGTGACCACCGCGCGGGTCATCAGGTCGCGCACGGTGCCGTTCACGCGGCGCGAGTGCATGCGCTGGGCGCGGAAGAAGTCACTCTGGGTGAGGATGCCGAGCAGGCGGCGGCGGCCATCCACCACCGGGAGCGCCTTGATGTGATGGCGCGCCAGCAGCGCGGCGGCGTCCGCGGCGGCCTGGCCGGGGCGCACGGCCACCACGTCGCGCGACATGATGTCCCCGCACGACACATCGCCAAAGCGGCGCCGGTAGGCGCGCAGCTCCGCCTCCACGATGATCGCCTCGAGATCGTCTTCCTCGATGTCCAGGAACTCGCCGCGCGCGGCCAGCACCGCGTCCAGGTCGGCGCGCGTCACGCCCACGCGCTGGCTCGGCGGCACGTCGCGGGTGTGGTGCTGCGTGGCGGCCTCGGGCGGCCGGTGCGGATAGCGCCGCCGGGCGAAGTTGTTGAAGGCGAGCGCGGTCAGCAGCAGCAGCATCGAATTGATGGCCACCGGCATCACCACGAAGCCGAAGCCCTGCGCCTGCACGGCCGGGCCGCCGAGCACCGCTGTGACGGCTACGGCACCGCTGGGCGGGTGCACACAGTGCAGCTGGAACATCAGGGCGATGGCGACCGCCACGGCCACGCCCGCCGCCAGCCCGGGGTCCGGAATCCAGCGCGCGCAGGCCACGCCCACCGTGGCGGCCACCAGATTGCCGCCGATGATCGACCACGGCTGGGCCAGCGGGCTGGCCGGCACGGCGAACAGCAGCACGGCCGACGCGCCCATCGGGGCGATGAACCACGGATTGAAGCCCTGCAGGAAGCGGCGGCAGATCCACTCGGTGAGGAACAGGCCGATCAGCGCGCCAAGGCAGCTTTTCAGGCGCTCGCCACGGCTGGCGGCGATCGGCATCGGCGCGAAAGTGCGCAGCCAGGCACGTGCCTCGGTAACGGGATGGGAGGGTTGGGAAGAGTCGAATTCGGCGGGCATCGAAATCGGGGGCAGGGGCGCTCAGGATGCGGGGGTCCGCAAATATATCATGGCATGATATATTGCGCCGGCCTCCGGACTGCCCACCCCTGCCCCCAACCCGATTATGCCTCTCTCATCACATTCCGGCCCCGCCGCGTTCGAGAAGCGCGACTACGCCGCCAACGGCCGCCTGCCCATGCTGGCCGGCATCGCGCTGGCGATCGGCGCGGTCAGCACCGGCGCCGCCTTCGTGCTGGTCAACCTGATCCGCTTCTTCACCAATCTGTTCTTCTTCCAGACGATCTCCTTCGCGGAGCGCTCGCCGGCCAGCCACGCGCTGGGCGCCTGGGTGATCGTCGTGCCGGTCATCGGCGGGCTCATCGTCGGCCTGATGGCGCGCTACGGCAGCGACAAGATCCGGGGCCACGGCATCCCCGAGGCGATCGAGGCGGTGCTGTTCGGCAAGAGCCGCATGTCGCCGAAGGTGGCCGTGCTCAAGCCGCTGTCGTCCGGCATCGTGATTGGCAGCGGCGGGCCGTTCGGGGCCGAGGGGCCGATCATCATGACCGGCGGCTCCATCGCCTCGCTGCTGGCCCAGTACCTGCACCTGACCGCCGCCGAGCGCAAGACGCTGCTGGTGGCGGGCGCCTGCGCCGGCATGACGGCGATCTTCGGCACGCCGGTGGCCGCGGTGCTGCTGGCCATCGAGCTGCTGTTGTTCGAGCTGCGCCCGCGCAGTCTGCTGCCGGTGGCGCTGGCCTGCGCCGTGGCGGGCTTCCTGCGGCCGTTCGTGTTCGAGGCTGGCCCGCTGTTCCCGCTCCAGACCGCGCCGGCCAGCACGCTGGCGCTGGGCTCGTGCGTGCTGGCCGGGCTGCTGTGCGGCGTGCTCGGCGCCGGGCTGACGCTGGCGCTCTATCGCACCGAGGACGCGTTCGGCAAGTTGCGGCTGCACTGGATGTGGTGGCCGGCCATCGGCGGTCTGGTGGTGGGCATTGGCGGCTATTTCGAGCCGCGCGCGCTGGGCGTGGGCTATGACGTGATCGGCGACCTGCTCAACAACCGCCTCGCGCTGGAGGTGGCCGTGGCGCTGCTGGCCGTCAAGGCCGTGATCTGGATTGCCGCGCTGGGCTCGGGCACCTCGGGTGGCGTGCTGGCGCCGCTGCTGATGCTGGGCGCCGGGCTGGGCGTGGTGCTGGCGCCGGTGCTGCCGGGCGGCTCGCCGGCGCTCTGGGCGCTGGTCTGCATGGCCGGGGTGCTGGGCAGCGTGCTGGGCGCGCCGCTGACTGCCATCGTGTTCGCCTTCGGCCTCACGCATGACAGCGAGGCGCTGCTGCCGCTGCTGCTGACTACGGCGGTGGCCTACGGCTTCTCGGTGCTGACCATGAAGCGGTCGATCATGACCGAAAAGATCGCCCGGCGCGGGCTTCATATCTATCGGGAGTACGGCGTGGACCCGCTCGAACGCGCGCACGTGGACGAGCTGATGACGCGCGAGGTGGTGACCATCGACGCCGACCTGCCGGTGGCCGACGCGCTGCCGCGCTACTTTGGCGATCACACGGCCCAGCGCGCCACCCATCGCGCCTACCCGGTGGTGCGCGCGGGCCGGCTGGTCGGCATGCTCCATCGCACGGCCATCGTCGCGGCCCATGCCGGGGACGCGAGCGACCATGCGGGCCTGCGCTGCGGCGATCTCGTGGCCGGGCAGGGTGATGCCGCGCCCGCCGTGCTGCTGCCCGCGCTGACCGGCCGCGCCGCCGCCGGCCGCATGGCCGAACTGAGCGTGGCGCGCCTGCCGGTGGTGGAGAGCCTGGCGACGATGCGCATCGTCGGCATCGTCTCGCTGCGCGACCTGCTGGCGCCGAGCGGCCATGTGATGCACGAGGAAACCCGCCGCGAGCGGCTGCGCGGGGCGGTGCGCCGGGTCGACCATGCGGGCCATGCGGGCGGGGTGGGTCAGAGCTTGTAGCTCGTCAGCAGGATACTGGTCTCGGTGGCCGAGATCCCCTCGATCAGCCGGATCCGGTCCAGCGTGCGGTCGAACTGCTCCAGCGTATCCGCACGCAGCTCGGCGATGATGTCCCAGCGGCCGTTGGTCGTATGCAGGGTCTGCACATTGGGCTCGCCGCGCAGGGCCTGCAGCACCTGCCGGGCGCGGTTGCCCTCCACGGCCACCGTCATCCAGGCCCGAATGCGGTGCGGCTCGGCCTCGGCCTTCAGCCGCACCGTGTAGCCGACGATCAGTCCTTCCTTCTCCAGTTTGTCGATCCGGTTCTGCACCGTGGCGCGCGAGACGCGCAGCGCCTTGGCCAGCGCCGTCACGGGCGTGCGGGCGTTGTCGCGCAACAGGCTCAACAGTTGCTGGTCGGTGGCGTCCATTGGGGGCTCCTCTGGCGATTTGTCGCCTTATGTTGGCGGATTGTCGAATCGTGCGCGCAATTTGTCCATTTTGCTGGCTATTTGTTGGCGTGGACGGGCATCAGAATGCACCCACGGCAGCCACATCAGACAAAGGAGCCCCCGTGACCGACCGCCCGACCATCCTCCTCATCGCCCCCACGTTCTATGACGTGTCCTACAGCATCAACCCGTGGATGGACCCCGCGGCCTGGGCGCGCGACCCGCGCGGCATGCATCGCCAGGCCCGGGCGTCGTTCGACGCGCTCCACGCCGCGCTGACCGCCGCCGGGTTTGCGGTCGAGGTGGCCGAAGGGGCGCCGGGTCAGCCCGACATGGTGTTCCCGGCCAACGCGGCGGTCGTGCTCGACGGCAAGGCCGTGCTGGCACGCTTCCGCTACCCGCAGCGCCGGGGCGAGGAAGCGCCGTTCGCGGCCATCTTCGAGGCGCTGCGCGCGCGCGGCCTGCTCGACAGCGTGACCACGCTGCCCGAGGGCTGTTATCAGGAAGGGGCGGGCGACTGCATCTGGGACGCGCATCGCGGCCATTTCTGGGCCGGCTTCGGCCCGCGCTCCTCCCGGGAGGCCGCCGATGTCATGGCCGCGCAGTTCGGCCAGGAGGTGGTGGCCCTGGAGTTGGCCACCGAGCAAAGCTATCACCTCGACGTCTGCTTCTGCCCGCTGGCCGGCGGCGAGGTGCTCTATTACCCGCCCGCCTTCTCGGCGGCGGCGCTGCGCCTGCTGCACGCGCGTGTGCCGGCGGCGCTGCGCATCGAGGCCACCGAGGACGACCTGCGCCACTTCAGCGTCAACGCCGTGAATCTGGACGACCAGGTGGTGATGACCCGCACCACGGCGCATCTGCGCGGCGAACTGGGCCGGCGTGGCTACCGGCTGCACGAGGTGGACCTGTCGCCGTACATGCTCTCCGGCGGCGGAGCCTACTGCATGACGCTGCGCCTGGATCGCACCAGCACGCCCGCGCGCCGCGCCGTGGCCGCATGACCAGGAGACCGCCATGACGCCCAGGATGACAACCTTCCTCGACGCCGCCGATGCCGCCACGCTGGTGCGCCGCATTGGCGTCGCCCGGGCCATCGGCGAGGTGGCCGAGCACGTCCGGCATGACTTCCTGCGCTGGCCCGCCTTCGAGAAATCGGCCCGGCTGGCCAGCCATTCGCCGGTAGGCGTGATCGAGCTGATGCCGGTCAGCGACGGCACCCAGTTCGCCTTCAAGTACGTCAACGGGCATCCCGGCAACGCGCAGCAGGCACTGCCGACGGTGATGGCCTGCGGCATGCTGGCCGACGTGCGCACGGGTTTCCCGCTGCTGCTGGCCGACCTGACGCTGGCCACGGCCCTGCGCACGGCTGCTACCTCGGCGCTGGCGGCGCGCGCCATGGCCCGGCCCGGCGCGCGCACGATGGCGCTGGTCGGCAATGGCGCGCAGGCCGAGTTCCAGTCGCTGGCCTTCCACGCCCTGCTTGGCGTGCGCGAGATCCGCGCCTACGACATCGACCCGGCCGCCACCGCGCGGCTGGTGCACAACCTCGCCGGCGTGGCGGGTCTGTCGATCGTGCCGGTGGGGTCGATCTCCGCCGCACTGGCTGGGGCCGACATCGTGACCACGGTGACGGCCGACAAGACCCACGCCACCATCCTCACGCCGGACATGATCCGGCCCGGCATGCACCTGAACGCCGTGGGCGGCGATTGCCCGGGCAAGACCGAACTGCACGCAGACATCCTCCACGCCGCGCGGATCGTGGTGGAGTACGCCCCGCAGTCGCGCATCGAGGGCGAGATCCAGCAATGGCCCGAGGCGCCGGTGCAGGAGTTGTGGGAAGTGCTGTCCGGCGCCGCACCGGGCCGGGTGTCGGCGGACGACGTGACGATCTTCGATTCGGTGGGATTCGCGCTGGAGGACTACGCCGTGCTGCGCTGGCTCCATGCCGCCGCGCGCGCGCATGGCGTGGGGCGGCCGATCGCGCTGGTGGCGCTGCCGCCAGACCCGCGCGACCTGTACGGCTGGATGATGGCGTCCTGCCAGGAAGCCGTGGCAGCGTGAAGGGGTGCGTGAGGGGGCGTGAGGGGTGCGGGCGGGGTGCGGGCGGGGGAGTGTACGGGGCTCTTACTTAATACCGGACGGGTCGATGGGCTCCCCGCTCCCGAAGGAGCAGGGGAGTCAGTCCGGGCGCTCAGGCGCCCACGCGCCCCATCATCAGCTGCGCGCGCAGGAAGCCCTTGATCTCTTCCAGCGACGGCGTCTTCAGGAACACCATGATGCCCCATTGCTGGAGCGCATCGGCCACGCCGTCATAGGCCTGGCGGTTGGTGATGACGGCGAAGATCACGCGTTGCCGGGCGAAGAAGTTCTGGAGCTTCTCGATGATCGCCGACTCGGCGTCGTTCAGCTCTTCCACGTAGTAGAGCACCACGCGCGGCCGGGCATCGACCGAGGTGATGACCGTGTCGACCACGTCCTCGAGCACCTGGCTCTTGAGCGGCAGCGACCACTTGCCCAGCTGGGCGCTGATGCGCTGCGCTTCCTGGTGGTTCGGGTGGAACACCACGAGGTCGAGATCGTGCTCGGCGGCCATGTCGGGCGCGGCGCGGCTCGCCAGCAGGCGGTGGACAGTTTCCTTGTGAATGCGCCGATGGCCGCCGTTGGTCTTCCACGCGCCCAATTCGCCGCGTTCGACCATTTTCTGGACGGTGCCCAACGAGACGTTGAGAAGTTTTGCCGCAGTCCGCGTGCTGTAGTAGGGCTTTTCAGCCAGTTCCGGATCCAGTTTCATCCAATCACCCGTAGTGTCGATCGGCAGCACGGCGCCAGTTGCTCGCCGCGTGGCACCCTCGGACGCGCCACGCCGTTTTGATCCGGGCTGCCGGATTTACTGACCCTGACATTTGCGACCCGCTCCCCGGCCGGTCTTTGTTGCTTTTTCCCGCGCCCGGGCTCAGGTGCCCATGCACGGTGTTGGAACCTGGCAGTCTGTGCCGCCTGTTAGCGTTCCGCCATGCCAATAGTATGGCTTCAACGCGCTGTGCCGCCACGGGGAAATCCGCGATTGGCGTCACACTTTTGTTGTTTAACGTACATCGGGCAGCTTCGGTGGACGGCACCAACGCTGTCGGTTCGCATTCTCGCCGGCATTTTTGCCCGCGAGCCAGTCCCAGCGCACCTCTCAAGGGACACGGCGGCAGCGCGGCAGTTCCCCGTTCGGTACATTCGATACATTGATGCCGACGGCGTTACCCTTTTTCGTGCAGTCCGTACTTCCTGACCTTGTCGAACAAGGTGGTCTTGGCCACGCCCAGCGCCTCGCCGGCGCGGCTCAGGTTGCCGTCGTGGCGGCGCAGCGCATCGGCAATCAGCGCGCGCTCGAACTGCTCCACCGCCTGGGGCAGCGGCAGCGCGTGCGGCGCGGCGCCGCCCTGGGCCGGGTCGCAGCCCAGCCCGAGCACGTGGCGTTCGGCCAGATTGCGCAGCTCGCGCACATTGCCGGGCCAGGGGTAGGCCACCAGCCGCGCCAGTTCGGCCGCCGTGGCCGGCACGGCCTCGCGCTCGAAGCGCAGCGCGGCCTGGGCGACAAAATGCTCGAACAGCTGCGGCACGTCCTCGCGCCGCTCGCGCAGCGGCGGCAGGGCCAGCGTCACCACGTTCAGCCGGTAGTACAGGTCGGCGCGGAACTGGCCGGCGTCGGCCAGCGCGCGCAGGTCCGCCTTGGTCGCCGCCACCACGCGTGCGTTCACCGGCACCGGCAGGTTGGAGCCCAGCCGCTCCACCACGCGCTCCTGCAGCACGCGCAGCAGCTTGATCTGCATCGGCATGGGCATGCTCTCGATCTCGTCGAGGAACAGCGTGCCGCCGTCGGCATGCTCGATCTTGCCGATGCGGCGCCGCGCGGCGCCCGTGAACGAGCCGGCCTCGTGGCCGAAGATCTCCGATTCGAACAGCTGTTCGGGCAGGCCGCCGCAGTTGATCGGCACGAAATGGCGCGCGCGCCGGCCGCTGGCTTCGTGCAGGCAGCGCGCCACCAGTTCCTTGCCGGTGCCGGTCTCGCCGTGGATCAGCACGTTGGCGGCGGTGTCCGCCAGGTCGGCAATCATCTGGCGCAGCCGGCCGATGGCGGGGGAGTCGCCGATCAGCCGAGCGGACAGCGCCTCGCGCCCGGCCAGCCGCGCGCGCAGTTCGGCCACTTCCAGCGCCAGCCGGCGCTTGTCTAGCGCGCGGCGGCACGTGGCTACCAGCCGCTCGGGCGAGAACGGCTTCTCGAGGAAGTCGTACGCGCCTTGTTTCATGGCTTGCACGGCCAGCGACACGTCGCCGTGACCGGTGATCATGATGACCGGCAGCGAGGCGTCGCGCGCCATCAGCTCGCGCAGCAACGCCATGCCGTCGGCACCGGGCAAATGGATGTCGCTGACGACGATGCCGGCGTAGCCGGCCTGCACCTCGCGCAGCGCGGCCTCGGCGCTGGGCACGGCGCGCGTGGCCATGCCCTCGAGCCGCAGCGCCTGCTCGCAGCCCAGCCGCACGTCCGGGTCGTCCTCGACGATCATCACCGTCATCGCGGTCATGCCGGCCGTCATGGCGTCCGGCTGCGGTGCCTCAGCCGACATGGCGCGCCTCCGGCCCGGCCTCTGGCAGGGCGAGCGTAAAGCAGGCGCCGCCCTCGGGATGGTTGATCGCGGTCAGCGTGCCGCCGTTCTCGTTCAGGATGCCGGCGGACAGTGTCAGGCCGAGGCCCAACCCCTCGCCAGCCGGCTTGGTCGTGAAGAACGGCTCGAACAGCCGCGCGAAGGCCGCCTCGGACAGCCCCGGGCCGCTGTCGCGCACGGTCAGGTGGACCAGCCCGCCGCTCTGGTAGGCGTGCAGCGAGAGCCGCGGCGCGGCGCGGCCACCCATCGCGGTCATCGCATCGAGCGCATTGCCGACGAGGTTGACGAGCACCTGCTCAAGCCGGTTCGGGTCGCAGGCCACCATCAGATGCGGATCGATGTCGCGCTCGATGGCCGGCGCCACCGCTGCGATGCGCGTCTCCAGCAGGAACAGTGCGTTGTCCACCGCCTCGGCCAGCCGGGCCGTGCCGCGCTGGCCCACCGAGGGGTTGCGCGCGAAGGACTTCAGCGCGCCCGTGATGCGTCCCATGCGGTCCACCAGCCCGATGATCTTGCCGAGGTTTTCCTGCGCCGTGGCGTGGTCGCCGCGTTCGAGGAACTTGCTGGTATTGCCCGAGAGCGTGCGCAGCGCCGCGAGCGGCTGGTTCAGTTCATGGGCGATGCCGGCCGACATCTGGCCCACCGCGGCGAGCTTGCCGGCCTGCATCAGCCCATCCTGTGCCTGGCGCAGGAAGGTCTCGGTGCGGGTGCGTTCGGCCACTTCGGCATGCAGTTGCTGGTTCGCGGCGGAGAGGTCGGCGGTGCGCTCGGCCACCTTGCGTTCGAGTTCACTGTTGGCCGCCTCCAGCGCCGCGCGCGCCGCCAGCCGCTCGCTGACGATGCGCCGCCGCACGTTCCACGCCGCCCCGAGCAGCAGCACGAAGGCCGCCAGCACGCCGGCCAGCGCCGCACTGTTGAGCGCGGCCACGCGGGCCTGCGAGGTGTTGGTCAGCAGCGTCAGGTTCCAGTCGGTGCCCGGCAGGGCGAGGTGCTGGGCCAGCATCGGCGGGCCCTGGCGCAGCCGCACCAGCGCGTCGCCGCCTTCGCTCGGGCCGGGGCCGAGTTCGCGCACCGTGGTCAGCGCCAGCGGGGGCAGCGGGGCGCGGTTGTACTGGAGCGAGCGGTCCAGCTTCTCGCGCTGGGCCGGCGCCAGCGGGCGCAGCGCGGCCAGCTTCCAGGACGGATCCGAGGCCAGGATCACCACGCCGTTCTCGTCGGTCAGCAGCATCTGGCTGTCATTGCCCTGCCAGCGGTTCTCGAGCGGCTCCAGGCCGATCTTGACCACCGCCACGCCCACCGGCTTGTCGCGGTCGCCTAGCGGCGCGGAGAGGTAGTAGCCAGACTCGCTGCGCGTGGTGCCCACGCCGTAGAAGCGGCCCAACTGGCCTTCGATGGCGCTGCGGAAGTAGGGGCGGAAGCTCAGGTCTTCGCCGAGGTAGCTGTCGGGACGCTGGAAATTGCTGGTGGCGAGGACCTTGCCGCGCGCATCGAGGATATAGACCACGCGGGTGCCGGCCCGGCCGTTCAGCGCGGCGAGGTAGGCGTTGGCGGCGGCCACGCGTTCGGGGTTGCCCGGCTGGCGCAGCAATCCCTCGACGCGGGCATCGAGCGAGAGCAGGCTCGGCACGTAGTCGAAGCGGGCCAGTTCGCTCTCCAGCGTCTGGGCGTACAGGCGCATCTGCACCTGGCCGCGCTCGGCCTGGCGGCTCAGTGCGGTGTCATAGGTCAGGCGATAGCCGAGCCAGCCCGCAGCCGTTACCAGCGCGGCCAGGGCCAGCAGGGCGACGATCGGCGCGGCGCGGCGCCAGGGCGAGGTGCCGCCGCCCCCGCCAGGAGCGAGGCCGGTATCGGCGGAAGACAGGGGGCCGGTCATGAGGAATTCTGTGAGGCGGATGCACAGCCACCAGGTGACGCCGACACCGCATTCCGCGTGCGCGGATCGGGCCGGATCGGCGGCGAGGCACACGTTTTACCATACCCCGCCCACCCCTCGCCCAAATGCCGGCCAAATGCGGGCCAAATCGGGCCGGCCCGAAGCCCCGGTAAACGCAAAAAGGCCCGGCCGCCTGATCGGCAACCGGGCCCTGGCACGCCTGGCCGGCTTACTTGCTGGCCAGCGCCTGAACGGGTGTCAGGCCGGGGTTGCTGTCCGCCGAGGTGTCGTCCTCGTCGGAAAGATCCGGCGCGCCGATCGCGCCTTCGCTTTTGGCGACGACGGTCGTGGCAATCGCATTGCCAAGTACATTGGTCACGGTACGGCCCATGTCCAGGATGTGATCGATCCCCAACACGAGCAGGATGCCGGCCTCCGGCAGGCCGAACATCGGCAGCACGGCGGCCACCACCACCAGCGAGGCACGCGGCACGCCGGCGATGCCCTTGCTGGTCACCAGCAGCACCAGCAGCATGGTGATCTGCTGCGTAAGCGAGAGCTGGATGCCGTACACCTGCGCCACGAACAGCGCGGCGAACGAGGTGTACATGATGGAGCCGTCCAGGTTGAACGAGTAGCCGAGCGGCAGCACGAAGCCCGTGATGCGCGGCTTCACGCCGAAGCGCGTGAGCTGCTCGATCACCTTCGGGTAGGCCGATTCGCTGCTGGCCGTGGCGAAGCCGATCATCAGTGGCGCGCGCAGCTGGCGGATCAGGCGGAAGATGTCGCGGCCCAGGAAGTAGTAGCCGCCGGCAATCAGCGCCACCCACAGCAGCGCCAGCGCCAGGTACAGGCTGCCCAGCAGCTTGGCGTAGATGGTCAGCACGCCCAGGCCCTGCGCCGTGATCACGGCGGACACCGCGCCGAACACGCCGATGGGCGCGAACGCCATCACGTAGTTGGTCACCTTCAGCATCACGTGGCCGAGGCCGTCCACGCCCTGCAGCACCGGCTTGCCGATGCCGTCCTTGAGGGTGCCAAGCGCGAAGCCGAAGAACAGCGAGAACACCACGATCTGCAGGATCTCGTTGGTGGCCATGGCCTCCACGAAGCTCTTGGGGAACATGTGCGCGATGAATTCGCGCAGGTTCAGCGCCCCGGTCTTCAGGTTCGAGGCGGCGTCCGCGGCCGGCAGCGGCAGGTTCATGCCGTGGCCCGGCGCCAGCAGGTTGGCCATCACCAGGCCCAGCAGCAGCGAGGTGATCGAGGCGCCCAGGAACCACGCCATCGCCTTCAGGCCGATGCGGCCGACCGCCTTGCCGTCGCCCATGCCGGCGATGCCGGCGACCAGCGTGGCGAACACCAGCGGGCCGATGATCATCTTGATCATCCGCATGAAGATGTCGGTGAGGATGGAGAAGTGATCCGCGATCGATTTCGCGGTGGCGGCGTCGGGCGCCAGGTGGTGGGCAGCGGTGCCGGCCAGAACGCCGAGCAGCATCGCGATGAAGATCAGTGTGGGCAGTCGCTTCATTGTCATCGTCAGTACATCCTCCTTGGGGTCGGGCACGTAGGCGTCGCGCCCTGACAGCGGCGCCTAGGCGTGCACGAGGCGTGCCAGCGCGGCGGCCCCCAAGGGAGGGTGTAAGTCGATGAATAAAAAGGGAATTTCGATGTGGCGGCGGCGCGGCGTTCGGAAATCCGGACAGCCGGGCGGCAGGGCCATTCGGAAATCCGAACGGCAGGGCGGGCCGGTGTGATGCCGGCGCCCCAAGGGTGTCAGGCCGTGTCCGCCTCGCGCTCCCACGACTCGAGCAGTTGCTCCACCGGCACCGGCCGGCCGATCACATAGCCCTGCGCGTAGTCCAC
The DNA here is from genome assembly GCF_052115685.1 of Cupriavidus sp. 2KB_3. Lineage (NCBI taxonomy): Bacteria > Pseudomonadati > Pseudomonadota > Betaproteobacteria > Burkholderiales > Burkholderiaceae > Cupriavidus > Cupriavidus sp. 2KB_3. The sequence goes on along the minus strand of NZ_JBFRHD010000008.1, from coordinate 95,666 downwards.
GCCAATCGCGCGCAGCGTGCCCAGCGTCTCCTCGTCCTCCACGGACTCGGCCACGGTCTGCACGCCGAGCCGGTGGCCGATATCGTTGATCGAACTGACGATCTCGCGGTCCACCACGCTGCCGGTGAGGTTGCGGATGAAGCTGCCGTCGATCTTGAGGTAGTCCACCGGGAACTGCTTCAGATAGGAAAACGACGAAAGGCCGGCGCCGAAGTCGTCCAGCGCCACGGTGCAGCCGGTGCTGCGCATCTCGGCCACCAGCCGGCTGGCGGCGGTCATGTTATTGATCAGCGCGGTCTCGGTGATCTCCAGCCGGATGCGGCTGGCGGGCAGCACGGAGTCGCGCAGGGCGTCGTGCAGGAAGGGCAGCAGGAACGGCTCGCCCAGCGAGTTGGCCGACAGGTTGATCGACACCGACAGCCCCGGCACCGCCGCCAGCCGCCGCCCGTACTGGTGCAGCACGTTGCGGATCACCCAGCGGTCGATGTGGCCCATCAGGTCGTAGCGCTCGGCCGCCGGGATGAAGGCGCCGGGCATGATCAGCGTGCCTTGCTCGTCCACCATGCGGACCAGGATCTCGACGTGCCGGCCCTGTTCGCCCTCGCGCAGCGAGCGGATTTCCTGGGCGTAGAGGCGGAAGCGGTTGGCGTCGAGGGCCGAATGGATGCCGGCGGCCACCTCCAGTTCGCGGTGGTGGCGGCGCGCGTCGCTCTCGTCGCGCCGATAGACCGAGACCCGGTTGCGGCCGGCGGCCTTGGCGGCGTAGCAGGCCACGTCGGCGCGGCTCATCAGCTCGCCCACCGGCGGGGCGTCGGCGTCGATGGCGGCGATGCCGATGCTCGCGCCCACATCGTAGACACGGCCTTCCCACGGGAAGCGGCGTTCGTGCACGGCGTCGATGACCTTCTGGCACACATGCTCGGCATGGTCCACCGAGCAGTCCTTGAGCAGCAGCGCGAATTCGTCGCCGCCCAGCCGGGCGAGCAGGTCGTCGGGGCGTACGTGGTGGCGGATCACATAGCCCAGTTCGCGCAGCAGCACGTCCCCGGCGCCGTGGCCGGCGGTGTCGTTGACGATCTTGAAGCGGTCCAGGTCGATAAAGCACAGCGCGGCGCGGTGGCCGTGCAGCCGGGCGGCCTCGCAGGACTCGCGCAGGCGCTTTTCGAACCAGGCGCGGTTGGGCAGGCCGGTCAGGGCGTCGTGGGTGGCCGAGTGGGCCAGTTCGCGCTGGAGCGCCCGGGAGGTGGTGATGTCCTGGAACACCAGCACGGCGCCCAGCACGCCGCCGTCATTGGTCAGCACCGGCGCGGCGGAGTCCTGCACGTCGTGGCGCTCGCCGGTCAGGCTTTGCAGCACGGCGCCTTCCTGGAGGTAGGCCGGGCGCAGGGTTTGCAGACACTGCTCCACCGGGCTGGGGATGGTCACGCCGGTGATTTCATCGACGATGCGGAAGACCTGCTCGAGCGGCTGGCCCATCGCGGCGTCCAGGCTCCAGCCGGTAAGCTGCTCGGCGATCGGGTTCATGAAGGTCACGCGCATCACGCGGTCCGTGCAGATCACCGCGTCGCCGATCGAGCGCAGGGTGATGTGCAGCCGCTCCTTCTCCTCGAACAGCGCGCGGTTCAGGCGGCGCTGCTCGGTGATGTCCCAGTTCGTGCCGACCAGGGCGCGCGTCATGCCGCGGCGCGTGGGGGTGCCTGCGCTGGCGCCGCCGCCGGTGCCGCCTTCATCCTCATCGTCGTGGTGCGAGACCATGGCCATGGCGCGCACGTGGCGTACCTCGCCGGTGGGGCATACCACGCGGTATTCGGTGTCGAAGCGGTGCACGCCGCGAATCGCCTGGCGCATCTCCGTGCTGACGCGGCTCACGTCCTCGGGGTGCAGCATGGCGATCCACTGCGCCAGCGTGGGCGCGCCCAGCTCCACCGGGGTGCCGTGCAGCGCGTGCATGCGGGCATCCCAGGTGATGGTGGCGTTGGTGAAATCCCATTCCCAGATGCCCACGCCGCCGGCTTCCACGGCCAGTTCCATGCGGCGCGCCAGTTGTTCCATGCGCTCGTGGTCCAGCTTGCGGCGGTGGATGTCCTCCACCTGGGCGATGTAGTGGTCCGGGTGGCCGGTCTGCTCGTTGCGCACCATCGACACGGCCAGCAGCGCCCAGCGGTAGCGGCCGTCCTTGTGGCGGTAGCGCTTTTCCATGCGGTAGGCGTCGATCTCGCCGGCGGTCAGGCGCTCCAGCTGGCGCAGGTCGGCGCCCAGGTCGTCCGGGTGAGTGATCAGCTGGAACGGGGTCTCGCGGAACTCCTCGGGCGTGTACCCGAGCAGCTCGCACATGGCGCGGTTCACCAGCTGCCAGCGCCCATCCAGCCCGACCAGCGCCATGCCGATGGCCGAATGCTCCAGCGCCTGCCGGAAGCGCTGCTCGCTGCTGCGCAGGTTGGCGCGGCTCTTGCGATTCTGCGCGCTCATGAAGGCGATGCAGGCGGGGAAGACCGTCACCAGCGCTGCCGAGACCAGCAGCTCGTGGCCGGCCCAGATGGCTGCCACCCCGCCGAGCGTGCACAGTGCCAGCAGCCCGCCCTGCAGCGGCCGCCGCCACGGGGCAGCCGCCGGGGGCGGGGGTTGGAGGGGGTTCGCGGCCGTCTCTGGCGTCATGTCTTGTGTTGTCGATGGCTGCCCCTGTGCATCAGGGGGCGGTCCGGGGTACGGCGGGCGCCGGCGCAATGGTCGCACCCCTGCCCAGCGTATGGCGCAATGTAATCGTTCTGCGGGGCGGACCAGCCCCGAGATACGAGGCATGGCGGGGCGTTGTTGGGGCTGGCGCTCGGGCGCATTTTTTGGTAAGGGGGGTGGGGAAGACCCGATGCCGGGGCCGGTCGGCGTCTGTATCATCGCGCACAGAATCCGCGCCCCGATCCGGCTGCAATCAGGCCGGGGCGGGCCGCGCGGCGGCCGTGCTTCCGCCACGGAGAGGGGAACCCATGGATATTGCGCGATTCTTCCGCATCGCCAGTTCGGCGTCGATTGCTTTCGTTGTCGTGGTGGCGGTGGCCGTGGGCAGTACCTATTGGTGGGGCGGACGCAAGCTCGCGCGGACGGTGAACGTCAGCGTGGCCCCGGTGACGATTCCCACCGACGCCGCCGCCATTGCCCATGGCAAATATCTCTACGAATCGCGCGGCTGCATGGACTGCCACGGCGCCAAGGGTGCCGGCAAGCAGGTCTTCGACGAGCCGAACGGCCTGCGCGTGCGGGCGCCCGACATCACCCAGGCCAACCCCGACGTCGCCAGATACCGCCCCGAGGACTGGGACCGCGCCATCCGCCACGGCGTGGCGCAGTCCGGCCGGCCGCTGCTGATCATGCCGAGCGAGGATTACAACCGGCTTTCAAATGAGGACTTCGGCGCGCTGGTGGCCTACGTGCGCAGCCTGCCGCCGGCCAATGGGCAGCCCGCCGAAGTGCGCTTCCCGTGGTTCGCGCAGGGGCTGTACGGCGCAGGCGTGATCCGGGACGCCGCCGAGAAGATCAACCATGACCTGCCCCCCGCGCCGGCCATTGCCGCCGGGGTGACGCCGGCCTATGGCCAGTACATGGCCAACGCCTGCATGGGCTGCCATGGCGGCGACCTGCGCGGCGGCCATATCCCCGGCGCGCCGCCCGACTGGCCGCCGGCCGCCGACCTGCGCCCGACCGGCGTGATGAAGCGCTACCCCCAGCCGGACCAGTTCGTCGCCATGATGCGCACCGGCAAGCGCCCCGACGGCACCGACGTGAGCCGGGTCATGCCGTTCTCGTCGTTCGCCAAGATGAACGACACCGACCTCAACGCGCTGCATCTCTATTTGTCCGCGACTAAATAGAAGGTAGAAGGGGCGCACTACTAATTAGCAGGGGGCCAGCAAACCTCGGTTTCGCCCCATCCCGGTGCACGTCAACCCATGTGCGGGGCCGACGCACGTTTCTCGAATTTGTTCTATCCTCCGTGGGCACCGCCGGGTGGCCAGGGATCCCGTGCCACGTTGCATGCCAACGAGCCCGGCGGTGCGATGCAAGAAGACTAAGGGCAACGCACCCAAGGAGTTCCCCGCAATGACTACCCTCACCCTCAACGGCAAGACCGTGGACGTGGACGCCGATCCGTCCACGCCACTGCTCTGGGCCCTGCGCGACAACCTCGGCATGACCGGCACCAAGTTCGGCTGCGGCATGGCCGCCTGCGGCGCCTGCACGGTCCACATCAACGGTCAGGCCACGCGCAGCTGCGTGATGCCGATCTCGGCCGTCGCCGGCAGCAAGGTCGGCACCATCGAATCGATGCCGGACGACAAGATCGGCCGCGCCGTGCTCGACGCCTGGCTGCGCCACGACGTGGCCCAGTGCGGCTACTGCCAGAACGGGCAGGTGATGAGCGCCGTGGGCCTGCTGCGCAGCAAGCCGCGCCCCACCGACGCCGACATCGACCAGGCCATGGCCGGCAACATCTGCCGCTGTGGCACCTATCAACGGATTCGCGCGGCCATCAAGGATGCCGCCCGGGCCATCGCCTGAGCGGGGAATCATCATGCGAATTCGTGGCATTGAAGCATTGGCCGGCGGCAGCGGCGCGCCGGTGACCGAGGCGTCCGCGCCGGCCGAAGGCATTGCACCGCTCTCGCGGCGCAGCTTCCTGAAGCTGGGCGGGATGGCCGGCGGCGGGCTGGCGATCGGAATTGGCGGGATGGCCGGCCTCAGCTCGGTCGCCCAGGCAGAGGAGGGCGCGCCCAAGGCGCCGTCCGCGCCGCAGGCGTTCCTGATCATCGCCCCGGACAACACCGTGACGGTGGCCGTGAACCGGCTCGAGTTCGGCCAGGGCGTGCAGACGGCCCTGCCGATGGCGCTGGCCGAGGAACTGGACGTGGACTGGAAGAACGTGCGCGCGGTGCTGGCGCCGGCCGGCGATGCGTACAAGGACCCGGCCTTCGGCATCCAGATGACTGGCGGCTCCACGGCGCTGAACCACTCGTTCCAGCAGTACCGCGAACTGGGCGCGCGTGCCCGGGCGATGCTGATCTCGGCGGCGGCGCAGCAGTGGAAGGTGGACCCGGCGAGCTGCAGCACGTCGCTGGGCGTGGTCACGTCCGGCAGCCATCGCGCGACGTATGGCGAGCTGGCCAACGCCGCCATGGGCCTGCCCGTGCCGGCGCAGGTCACGCTCAAGGACCCGGCGCAGTTCCGCATCGTCGGCAAGCCCACGCCGCGCCTGGATTCGGCCGCCAAGCTGCACGGCGACGCCGTGTTCGGCATCGACACCCGGCTCAAGGACATGGTCGTGGCCGTGGTGGCCCGCCCGCCGCGCTTTGGCGGCAAGGTCAAGTCGTTCAACGCCGACCGCGCGCGCAAGATCAAGGGCGTGGTCGATGTGATGCTGGTGCCCGTGGACCGTGGCGGCAGCGGCGTGGCCGTGGTGGCCGACGGCTACTGGCCCGCCAAGACCGCGCGCGAGGCGCTGGAGATCGTCTGGGAAGACAGCGGCTCGACGGTGAGCACCGCCGCGCTGTTCGACCAGTACAGCAAGCTGGCCACGCAGCCGGGCACGGTGGCGAAGCCGCTGGAGGGCATCGACGCCTCGCTCAAGGGCGCGGCGAAGGTGATCGACGCCGAATACCGCCTGCCGTACCTGGCCCACGCGCCGATGGAGCCGCTCAACTGCACCATGCAGGCCGAGGTGGCCGGCAACAAGGCCACGGCGGTAAAGGTGTGGGTGGGCTCGCAGTTCCAGACCATCGACCAGGCCGCCATCGCCCGCACGCTGGGGCTGGCGCCGGAGAAGGTCACGCTGAACACGATGATGGCTGGCGGCGGCTTCGGCCGGCGCGCGGTGCCGACCTCGGACTATCTGGTCGAGGCCGCCAACGTGCTGCGCACGTGGATCGGCAACGGCCACACCGAGCCGCTCAAGGTGATGTGGAGCCGTGAGGACGACATCAAGGGCGGCTACTACCGGCCGCTGCACGTGCACCGCGCGCGTATCGGCGTGGACGCCAAGGGCGGCGTGGTGGGCTGGCAGCACACCATCGTCGGCCAGTCGATCATCGCCGGCACGCCGTTCGAGCCGATGATGGTCAAGAACGGCGTGGACGCGACGATGACCGAAGGCATCGTCGAGAACGACTACGACCTGCCGCTGCAACTGGCCGTGCACCATCCGAAGGTGGACGTGCCGGTGCTCTGGTGGCGCTCGGTGGGCAACACGCACACGGGTTTCGTCAAGGAGACGCTGGCCGACGAGATGGCCACCGCCGCCAAGCAGGACCCCGCGGCGTGGCGCCTGGCCCGGCTGGACCCGCAGAAGCACGCCCGGCACCGCGCCGCGCTGCAACTGGCGGTGGACAAGTCCGGCTACGGCAAGAAGAAGCTGCCGAAGGGGCATGCCTGGGGCGTGGCCGTGCACGAGTCGTTCGGCTCGGTGGTGGCCTATGTGGTGGACGTGTCGGTGGTCAAGGGTGAGCCGCGCGTGCACCGCGTGACCGCCGGCGTGCATGCCAACCGCGTGGTCAATCCGCTCTCGGCCGAGGCGCAGATCCAGGGCGGCTGCGTGTTCGGGCTGTCGATGATCCGACCCGGGTTTGCCATCGAGATCGAGAACGGCGCGGTGAAGAACAGCAACTTCCCCGACTACCCGCCGCCGCGCATGCCGGACGCCCCGCAGGTGGACGTGTTCTTCGTCCCCTCGCAGGACAACCCGACCGGCCTGGGCGAACCGGGCGTACCGGCCATCGCGCCGGCGGTGGCCAACGCGCTGTTCCGCCTCACGGGCAAGCGCCAGCGCCAGTTGCCGTTCGTGGTCTGAGGCGGGGCCCGGCGGGTCCGGGCCGTTCGCATCGTCTGAGTCAGGCCCCGCAGCCAGGTCCATGTCGCCCCGCTTCCCGTGCCACGGGGGGCGGGGCGAATGCCGTCCAGGCTTGCGTTTGCCCCGTTACCGCGCTACAAACCAGTGCATACACGACGACACGGGGTTGGACATGGCCACTCAGGAAAGCGCGCTGACGTTTGCGCTGCTCGCCGTGCCCGCGCGCGCGGCCATCTGCCGCGCCTTGCTCGAGGCGGGCGACGACGGCCTGCCGGCCGACCAGCTCGCCCGGCTTGCCGGGCTCACCCTCCATCGCGCGGCCCATCACTTCGGCGAGATGGTGCAGGCCGAGGTACTTGTCCTCGTGATTCGCGACCGCCGGGTCGGCTATGTGCTCAAGGCGCGCCGCGAGGTGCGCGAGGCGCTGAGCTACCTCGACAGCAGCGGACTCGACTAGGCCTGGGGCAGGGCGGCTGCAATCCGGGCGATGATCCGGGCGATATTGTCGCGCGCGGGTTGCTCGGCATCGGCAAAGGCGGGGGTCAGGAACAGCCGCTCGCGCTGCGCCAGCGTGGTGAGGAATCCCACGCGGCGCGCCATGAAGGCGGCGTGCAGCGCCGCGCCCGCCAGCCCGGTGCGGCGGGCCAGCAGCGCGCGGTTCTCCTCGAACACGGCGGCCGTGTAGGCATCGAACGCCTCGGCGGGGGCCGCCAGCCGGTACAGGTCCAGATCGAGCACCGTGGCCGCGTCGGGCGTGGTCGGCGCGTGCGTGCGGGTGTCCAGGACGATCTGCATGGCCTGGCGCACCACGTCGGCGTCCACATCGCTCGCCATGTTTTCGATCAACGCCGCCGAAGCGGCTTCGTTGTGCTCGCAGCCGGGCACGTACACCGCGTCATGGAACAGCACCGCCAGCGCCTGCGCCGGGCTCAGCGCGATGCCACGGGCGTGCGCGACATCGAACATCTCCAGCACATGGGCGCGGTCGTGGTAGCGGCGGTAGGGCGCTTCATAGAGCGCCAGCGCCTGGAGCACGGCCTGGCGCGGCAGGAAGCCCAGGCAGTCCAGCGCTGCCGGCCAGTCCGGCGCGAAGCGGGGCACTTCGCCCGCCTCGGTCCGCACTGGCTCGGTGAAGACTTCCGCCGTGCGCACCCACAGGATCGAGCGGTCGCGCATCGACTCGTAGACCACCACGGGCGCCAGGTCGGCCTCGAAGCGGCCCAGGCCGGTCACGCGGTAGGCGCCGCCCTTGTAGTGGCGGTAGGGCATGCCCGGCACGAGGTCCGGGTCGTTCGGCATCGGCATCGGCATGGGCATCAGCATCGGCATCGGAAAGGGATTCGCCAAGATATAGACTCCACGGTTGCGGCGGATCATAAGCTATGCTATAGGGTAAACCCTTGCATAGGGAAACCCCGTATTCAGCCCTTGTCTTGAAAACGACAACCCTCGTCCCTATAATTAGCACTCCCCGGGGGTGAGTGCTAACAGAGCCCTCGCGGTACCCGAAAACTCGTTGGCCGTCGCCTTCAGACGGCCATTTGTGAATCAAAACTCACTTTTTTGTACCTAGGAGTCCGTATGAACCTGCGTCCTCTGCACGACCGTGTGATCGTGAAGCGTCTGGACAATGAAACCAAGACCGCATCCGGCATCGTGATTCCCGACAATGCTGCCGAGAAGCCCGATCAAGGCGAAGTCCTCGCCATCGGCCCCGGCAAGAAGGATGACAAGGGCAACAACATTGCCCTCGACGTCAAGGTGGGTGACCGCGTGCTGTTCGGCAAGTATGCCGGCCAGGGCGTGAAGGTGGATGGCCAGGAACTGCTGGTCATGCGCGAAGAAGACATCATGGCCGTGGTCAACAAGTAATCCACGCGTCACTCGTACAGATCAGGAGAAACAGAACATGGCAGCAAAAGACGTAGTGTTTGGCGACGCCGCCCGTGCCAAGATGGTCGAAGGCGTGAACATTCTCGCCAACGCAGTGAAGGTGACCCTGGGCCCGAAGGGTCGCAACGTGGTGCTGGAGCGCAGCTTCGGCGGCCCGACCGTGACCAAGGACGGCGTGTCCGTGGCCAAGGAAATCGAACTGAAGGACAAGCTCCAGAACATGGGCGCGCAGATGGTCAAGGAAGTGGCTTCCAAGACCAGCGACAACGCCGGTGACGGTACCACCACCGCTACCGTGCTGGCCCAGTCGATCGTCCGCGAAGGCATGAAGTTCGTGGCCGCCGGCATGAACCCGATGGACCTGAAGCGCGGCATCGACAAGGCTGTCGGCGCTGCCGTGGAAGAGTTGAAGAAGCTGTCCAAGCCCACCACCACCAGCAAGGAAATCGCCCAGGTTGGCGCGATCTCGGCCAACAGCGACGCCTCGATCGGCGAGCGCATTGCCGAAGCCATGGACAAGGTTGGCAAGGAAGGCGTGATCACCGTGGAAGACGGCAAGTCGCTGGCCGACGAGCTGGAAGTCGTGGAAGGCATGCAGTTCGACCGCGGCTACCTGTCGCCGTACTTCATCAACAACCCGGAAAAGCAGGTTGTTGCCCTGGACAGCCCGTTCGTGCTGCTGTTCGACAAGAAGGTGTCGAACATCCGTGACCTGCTGCCGGTGCTGGAGCAAGTGGCCAAGGCTGGCCGTCCGCTGCTGATCATCGCCGAAGACGTCGAGGGCGAAGCCCTGGCAACGCTGGTGGTGAACAACATCCGTGGCATCCTGAAGACCGCCGCCGTGAAGGCCCCGGGCTTCGGCGACCGCCGCAAGGCCATGCTGGAAGACATCGCCATCCTGACCGGCGGTACCGTGATCGCCGAGGAAATCGGCCTGACGCTGGAAAAGGCCACGCTGCAGGACCTGGGCCAGGCCAAGCGCATCGAGATCGGCAAGGAAAACACCATCATCATCGACGGTGCCGGCGACGGCTCGGCCATCGAAGGCCGTGTGAAGCAGATCCGCGCCCAGATCGAGGAAGCCACCTCGGACTACGACCGTGAAAAGCTGCAAGAGCGCGTGGCCAAGCTGGCCGGCGGTGTTGCCGTGATCAAGGTTGGCGCTGCCACCGAAGTCGAAATGAAGGAAAAGAAGGCACGCGTGGAAGACGCGCTGCACGCCACCCGCGCTGCCGTGGAAGAAGGCATCGTCCCCGGCGGCGGTGTGGCCCTGCTGCGCGCCCGCGCTGCGATCTCGGCCCTGCAAGGTGAAAACCCCGACCAGAACGCCGGTATCAAGATCGTGCTGCGCGCCATGGAAGAGCCGCTGCGCCAGATCGTGCTGAACGCTGGTGAAGAGGCTTCGGTCGTGGTGGCCAAGGTGATCGAAGGCAAGGGTAACTACGGTTACAACGCTGCCTCGGGCGAGTACGGCGACCTGGTGGAAATGGGCGTGCTGGACCCGACCAAGGTGACCCGCACCGCGCTGCAGAACGCCGCCTCGGTGGCTTCGCTGATGCTGACCACGGACTGCGCCGTGGCTGAATCGCCGAAGGAAGAGTCGGCTCCGGCCATGCCGGGCGGCATGGGCGGCATGGGCGGCATGGACGGCATGATGTAAATCACGCCGGACCAGACGGGGCCTCCGGGTCTCGTCAACGTCTGAAAAGAAACCCCCGCGGGCGCAAGCTCGCGGGGGTTTTTGTTTTGGGGGCGGAGGGGGCGGAGGGGGCGGAGGGGGCGGGGGTCTAGATCTCCACCACCCGCCCCCAGTCAAACACCGGGTTCTCCGGGTTCCCCGTACGTCTCGATATATACCCGCGCGGGTTGCAGACTACGCGGGACTGGTCGATCCAGTAGTCGAAGCTGGTGTGGGTGTGGCCGTGGATCCAGAGGTCGGCTTGCGCCACCAGGTCGGGGCGGCGGGAGAGGAAGCCGGCGGAGACGATGTCGTGGGCGTAGCGGGGGTCCAGGCTGCCGAGGTCGGGGCCGTGGTGGGTGACGACCACGGTCTTGCCGTCGAAGGGTTCGGCCAGCGTGTCCGTCAGCCAGGCGGTGGCCGCGCGGTGGCGGGCCAGGGCGTCGGCGGGGGTGTAGGGGCGGTGCTGGCCGGCCGCGTCGGTGGTCTCGATCAGCCGGTGGTCCACCACCACGCGGGCGCAGGCCTGCATGGCGTCGTCGGCGCGGTCGGTGCCGTAGAGGCAGTAGTCGGTCCACCAGGTGGTGCCGATCACGCGCACCGGGCGGCCGTCAGCATCGGCGTACTCGGCCACGGCGCCGTTGAGCAGCGCCACGTTGGGCGCCGCCTCGGCCGCTTCGGCCATCAGGCGGTCCACGGTGTCGAAGTTGTTCTCGTAGTACTCGTGGTTGCCGGGCACGTAGACCACCGGCACGTCGAAGGTGCGGGCGGCCCAGTCGATGCCGTCGCGGCCGTTGGCGATGTCGCCGGCCAGGATCACGAGGTCCGCCGCGCACGCGGGGACGGCGTCGGTCTGGTTGTGCTCCAGGTGGATGTCGCTGAGGATGCGCAACTTCATGGGGGCTCCCGGACTCGCCATGTGGGTGTGCGGTCGATTCTTCAAAAAAAAGACAGCCTGGTCAAGACCAGGCTGCAAAAGAGGAGCCAGGGGGGCCTCGGCGCTGCTCATGGGGGGCAGCGCGAGGGGCTGGCCGTGCCCGGGAGACCCGGCCGTGCCACTGGCTCCTTTCCTGGCTAGTGGGCCAGTCGCGGGGGGACGTAGCCGCCGTAGTACGGACCGACGCCGCCGCCGCTGTTCGTGACCTTGAAGTTGGGGATGAAGTAGCCCTCGATGTACTTGCCGCTGCCGCCCACCGAGGCGGTGATATGGAACGCCGCGAACGCGGTAATCGGCCCGAGCGAGCCCGGGTTGAGCGACGAGGTGACCGGCAGCAGGTAGTCCTGGTTGACCCCGACATAGTTGTAGTTCGAGGTCTTGGTGCCGTCCTGCATCCAGATCTGGTCGCCGATGGCCACCGGCGCCGGGTTGCCGGTCTGGATCAGGTCGCGCGTGGCGGTGGCGCTGTTGTCGGTGGACTTGAACGTGGTCCACTGGCCCGATTCGCACGGCCCGTAGTGGTAGGCGGAACCGATGCGGAACACATAGGGCTTGTTGGTGGCCGGATCGAGCTTGGGCTGGTTGGTGGCGCTGTCCCAGAAGTTGTTGTACAGGCACTGGCTCAGCGCCACCGGGAACAGCCCGCCATTGCCGATGATGCCCGGCGCCGCGATCACCGCCACGGCGGTGGCCGTGGTGCTCGCCGCGGCACCGTCGAAGATCTGCGCCAGCAGGGTCGGCACCGGCCCGCCGTTGCTGCCCGCGCCGCGGCTGATGGTCACCTGCACCGCGGGCACGTCATTGGACGTCGGCGTGATGTCCTGCGGCTGGAGCCCGGCCGGCGTGCCGGTCAGGTTCCAGTAGCCGGCCTGCACCGTGCCGCTGGTCAGCGTGACCCCGGCGGCCTTGTTCAGACTGATGGCGTTCGTGCCCTTGGTGACGCCGATGGTCCAGGCGGGCTTGGGATTGGCCGGGAACAACCCGGCCGCCCCGGCCAGCGCGGCAGCGTCGGCGGCGTTCTGCAACTCGTTGCGGACGATGGCCAGATGGGCCACATCCACCGCCAGCGCGCCCACCGACAGCACCGAGATCAGCATGAACGGCATCATGATGCCGACGGCGCCGCGCTGGCGCTGCCGGCGGGTCGGTCGGGCGCGTGGCGGGTTCTGCTGCAGGGTTTCCTGGCGCATGGCACACCTCCTGTCTCTGGATTGGGCTACTCGCACAGCATGGTGGTGAGCGCGTTGATCGTCAGCGGCCCGGTGAAGGGCCGGATCAGCGGGCCGAGCAGCAGGCCGTTGAACGTGTACGACACCTGCACGGTCAGCGCGGTCCCGGTCGATGCGCATGGCGAGACCGTCAGCGGGAAGGTGCAGGTGGCGGCGGCGCCATAGGTGACCAGCTTGTTGGTGCAGTAGTTGAGCGCCACCTGCTTGATCTGGGTGCTGGTCATTGCCGGGGACTTCAGCACCACGCCGGCGCGGGCGGCCTCGCGGCTGGCGTTGGTGACTACGGACTTGTCATAGAGCGCGGTGCCGAACTCGATCACGCCGAACACGATGAACAGCAGCAGCGGAAAGATCAGCGCGAATTCCACGGCGGCGGCGCCGGCGTGGCGCGGGCCGCCCGGCTGGCGGTGCCGGGGGAGAGGGCGGCGAAGGGGGCGAAGCGGGCGAAGGGGGCGGTCGGCAGGTGGGCGCATGGCGGTCTCCGGCGGGGTCAGTTGCTGGCCACGCTGCGCAGGGCGGTGACCACCTGGATGGCGGCCGGCCCGAGCAGCACCACGAACAGCGACGGGAAGATGCAGAAGATCAGCGGGAACAGGATCTTGGTGCCGATCTTGGCCGCGCGCTCCTCGGCCAGCGAGTGGCGCTTGGTGCGCAGCATGTCCGAATGCACGCGCAGCGAGTCCGCCACGCTGGTGCCGAAGCGGTCCGCCTGGATCAGCATCGCCACCAGCATGCTCACATCCTCCACGCCGGTGCGCGCCGACAGGTTGCGCAGCGCCTTGTCACGCGGCAGGCCAGCGCGCAGTTCCAGCGTCAGCAGCTCGTATTCCTCGGCCATGGCCGGGCGGGCGGTGCGCATCTCGGCCACCACGCGCAGGATCGCGGCATCCAGGCTCAGGCCGGCTTCCACACAGACCATGATCAGGTCCAGGCTGTCCGGGAAGGACTCGAAGATATCGCGCTGGCGGCGGCGCACCTTCCAGCGCAGCGCGAAGTTGGGCAGGTAGAAGCCCGCCACCGCCACTGCGAACAGTCCTGTCATGAATTCGGACTGCCGCGCGGCCTCCACCTCGCCCACCAGCGCCACCCACAGCGCCATCGGCAGGCCGAACGCGAGCACGGTCTTGATGCCGAAGTAGAACGGAATCGCCTCGGGCGAGCGCCATCCTGCGTGGATGAAGCGCGTGCGCAGCGCGGAGTTCTCCCAGCCTTCCTTCGGCAGCGAGAGCTGCGCCAGCGGCCGGGCCAGCCGCTCCATCTGGCGCATCCATTCGCGGCGGCCGTCCGGGATCGGCGCGCCGCCGGGCGCCTCGCGCTCGATCTGGCCGAGCCGGCGTGCCACGGGGTTCGGGCGCATCACGATCATCGCGACCCAGACCGCGCCGAAGACGATGGCGAAAGTGACGCCCAACAGCAGGATCGTTGTGGTTGGCATGGTTGTCCGGGAATCTTCCCGCCTCGGTAATTGGGGTGCCTGAATGCCTGCCCTAGACGTGGATCCGCACGATCTGGCGCATCCACAGGATGCCCACGCAGGTCATGGCAACGGCGTACCAGAGCATCTGGATGCCGGTCGGGTCGGTCCACAGCGTGGCCATCATCTCGGGATTGATCTGGAACACGATGCCGCCGACCACCACCGGCAGCAGCGTCAGGATCCAGCCGCCGAGCCGGCCCTCGGCCGACAGCACGCGCACCTTGTCCAGCAGCTGCAGCCGCTTGCGGATCAGGCCGGCCACGTTGTCGAGGATCTCGGCCAGGTTGCCGCCGGATTCGCGCTGGATCAGTACCGCAATGACCAGGTAGCGCAGGTCTTCGATCGGTACCCGGTCGGTCAGGCCCGCCAGCGCGTCGTGCAGCGGAATGCCGTAGTTGATCTCGCCGAACACCAGTCCCAGTTCCGTGCCGATGGGCGCCGGCAACTCGTGGCCGGCCATGTCCAGCGCGCTGGGCAGCGAGTGGCCGGCGCGCAGCGCGCGGCTGATCAGGTCGGCGGCCTCGGGCAGCTGCGCTTCCAGCGTGGCGAGTCGCCGGGCCCGCTTGCGCAGCACGAACAGCAGCGGCAGCGTGCTCGCCGCGCCGGCCATCAGCAGCACGGCGTACCACGGCGCGTTCAGCGTCGCCAGCACCATGCCGACGAGGCTGGGCGCCGCCAGCGTGAGAATCAGGAAGCGCCCCACGGAAACATTCATGCCCGATTGCAGCAGCACGTGATCCAGTGCCTGCACGCGCGGCAGCCGCCGCAGCAGACGGGCCAGCGCCGGCGACTGGCTCATCACGCGCTGCTTGAGGATGCCGGCGTCCTGCCCGTGGCCAGCGCTGTTGAGCAGCGCCGCCTCCACGCGATGGCTGAAGCGCCGCGCGTGCTGGCTGTGATACGTGTTCCACCACAGGTAGGCGCCGATCCCGCCCAGCACAATGGCCAGGAACACCGACAGCGCGAAGGCGATCATCATCGGATTCATGGCGCGCTCCTAGACTTCGTGCTGCACGGCGGGGTCGAACAGCGCTTCCGGCAGGTGGATGCCGAAGGCCTGGAGCCGCTCGCAGAACTTCGGCCGCACGCCCGTGGCGCAGAAGTGCCCGCGGATGCGGCCGTCGCGCTCCACGCCCTGGCGGCGGAAGGTGAAGATCTCCTGCATGTTGACGACCTCGCCCTCCATGCCGGTGATTTCCTGCACGCTGACGAGCTTGCGGCGCCCATCGGTGAGGCGCGAGACCTGTACCACCACCGACAGCGCCGAGGTGATCTGCTGGCGCATGGTGCGCGTGGGCAGCGCCAGTCCGGCCATGCTGATCATGTTCTCAAGCCGCGTCAGTGCGTCGCGCGGCGTGTTGGCGTGGATGGTGGCCAGCGAGCCCTCGTGGCCGGTGTTCATCGCGTGGAGCATGTCCAGCGCCTCCGCGCCGCGCACTTCGCCCAGGATGATCCGGTCCGGCCGCATCCGCAGCGCGTTCTTGACCAGCGCGCGCTGGGTGATCTCGCCACGGCCCTCGATATTGGCGGGGCGCGTCTCCAGGCGCAGCACGTGCTGCTGACGCAGTTGCAGTTCCGCCGCGTCCTCGATCGTCACCACACGCTCGTCGGCTGGGATGAAGCCCGAGAGGATGTTCAGCAGCGTGGTCTTGCCGCTGCCGGTGCCGCCCGAAATCAGGATGTTGAGCTTGGCGCGCACCATGGCGTCGAGCAGCTGGGCCATCTCGTCGGTCAGCGTGCTCAGGCCGATCAGGTCCTTGACCTGCAGCGGGTTCACCGCGAACCGGCGGATCGAGAGCAGCGGGCCGTCGATGGCCGAGGGCGGGATGATGGCGTTGATGCGCGAGCCGTCCGGCAGGCGCGCATCGACCATCGGGCTCGATTCGTCGATGCGGCGGCCCATGCGCGACACCATCTTGTCGATCACGCGCAGCAGGTGGGCGTCGTCGAGGAAGGTCACGTCGGTCAGTTCGAGCTTGCCGCGCCGCTCCACGTACACGTGGCGGGCGGTGTTGACGAGGATGTCCGAGATGGTGGGGTCGGCCAGCAGCGGCTCGAGCGGCCCGTAGCCGAGCATCTCGTCCTGGACGTCCGAGACCAGGCGGCGCCGCTCCGACTCGTTCACCGGGTGGTTGCCTTCCTCGATGATCCGCTCCACCAGCTGCGCCAGCTCGCGCCGGACCTGTTCGGGCGGCATGTGCTGGAGGCGGCTGAGTTCCACGCGATCGACCAGCGTCTGGTGAATCTCCAGCGCCAACTGCTGGTAGGCGGGCGTCACCGCGCCCGAGCCGGCCGTGCCGCTGGCAGCGTGGCTGCCGTTGACACCATGCGCGGCGCCGCCATTGGCGCGCGCCACGCGCTCGGGCAGGGCTTCGCCGGCCTGGCGGAAGAGTTGTTCTCGCAGTGACATCTTGGACTCCTGGTGTCGCCGTGGCGGTGCCGGTCAGGCGCGCGCCGGGGCATGGACCTGATTGTTCTGGCCGAACAGCTTGCGCAGCAGGTTGTCGCGGCGCGGCTGGGTGTCGGGGTAGAGCTGCCGGGCCATGTCGGCCAGCGCGCGGGCGATGGCGCTGTTCGGCGCCAGTTGCGCCACCGGCACGCCCTGCTCGCTGGCGTCCCGGGCCGGGCCGGCATCGAGCGGCAGCACATGGGCCACGCGCACGCCGAAGGCGTCTTCCAGCGTGCGCTGGGCGATGCTGGCGTGCCGGTCATCGCCGTTGAGCACCAGGCGCACGCGGTCGGTGTGGTAGCTCAGCGACTGGCAGAGGTCGAACAGCCGGCGGCCCGCGCGCAGGTGGGCCAGGCTGCGGCGCATCACCGCGTAGATCAGGTTGCTGTGGTCCAGCACCACGAGGGTGGCCGGGTTGATATCCTGGCCGATGTCGAAGACCACCGCGTCGTATTGCTGGCGCGCCACGGCCAGGATGCGCTCCAGGTGCGCGGCCTTGATCTCGCCTGCCTTGATCGGGTCGCCGGCGGCGGGCACCACGTCGAAGCCGGGGCAGACGTGGGTCACGCAGGCGTCCAGCAGCGCGGCGTCGAGCCGGTCTACCTGGCGGCAGACATCCGACAGCGTGGCGGGCGGGGTCTGGTCGGTCATCAGGAAGGCGGCGTCTCCATATTGCTGGCTCAGGTCCACCAGCAGCACGCGCTTCTTGTGCCGGGTGGCCACCACGTGGGCGAAGTTGGCCGCCACGAAGGTGGTGCCGCTGCCGCCCTTGCAGGCGGTGAAGGCCAGCACCTGACCCTCGGCGCGGCCATTGCTGAGCGCGTGGCTGGTGCAGCGCTGGAGTTCGTCGCGGAACTCCTGGGCCTCTGGCGGCCAAGGCAGCACGCCCTGCACGCCGGCGCGCATGGCCCGCATCAGCAGGTCGGCGGACGGGTGCGCGGTCAGCAGCATGCACAGCGTTTCCGGATGCTCGGTGGTGATGCGGCGCAGCTGGACGATGTCGTCCGCGCCGACCTCGGGCGCGTCCACGATCAGCAGGTCGGTGCCGAGCGTGAGCGTGGGATCGGCCAGCGCGACGGCCGGCGTGGCTCGCACGCGCTGTACCACGTGGTTGGCGCTCTGGGCGATCAGGCCCGCCACGTAGTGCAGGTGCGCATCGTCGGCGGATACTACGGCGATCTTTGCCATGGCTTCACTCCTGGAAACAGCGTGCGGCGGCCGCGTGGCCTACCGTCCCATGTTGTTGAGACCGCCGGAAGCGCCCACGCCGATCGTGAAGGCGTTGGCGTCGGACTGCGGCGCGCGGAACTGGGTGCCGTAGCGGTCCATCGCCGCCGTGGCGGCGCGCCCGTCGATGCCCGTCACGGGGTCGGTGTTGTTGGAGGCATCGGGGTTCAGGATCTGCATCGCCCGCAGGGTCCGTACGGCGTCGCCGAACTGCTTGTCGTACATCGGCGTGGTGGCCATGCAGCCGGAGAGACCCGCGACGGTGCCGAGCAGGGCCGCGAGCGCGGCGGGGCGAAGGAAGTTGGTCGTCATGATGTGCTCCTGGTTCGGGTCTGCGCTTACGCGCCGGCGGCGCCTTCGGCGGTGGGGGCGGGCACGCTCGTGGTGGGCGCGGCGGAAGGGGCCGTCAGGGGGGCCGCAACCGGGGCCGCAACCGGGGCTGCAACCGGGGCTGCAATCGGGGCCGCAACCGGGGTGCCAACAGGGGCGGGCAGCGCGGCCGGGGCCGGGCGGGCGGGGTGGCCTTCCATGTTGCCGTTGATGTAGACCTCGCCCGGGGTGGTTGGCCCGAAGGTGTCGGTCGGCAGCGGGTAGTTGGCCGGCAGCGGCTTCACCAGGCGCGGCGTGACCACGAACACCAGCTCGGTGCGGTCCTGCTGGAAGTTCGTGCTGCGCATCAGGGTGCCCACCACCGGCAGTTCGCCCACGCCCGGCAGCGCCTTGAGACTGCCCGTGATGTTGTTCTTGATCAGCCCGCCGATGGCGAAGCTCTGGCCGTCGTAGACCTGCAGCGTGGTGGAGGCCCGCCGCGTGTTGATCAGCGGCAGGATCGACGTGCCCGACACGTTCGGCGCGGTCAGCGCCACCCCGGTCGGCGAGAGCTCGGACACCTCCGGCGCCACCTTGAGGTTGATGCGGCCGTTTTCCATCACCGTCGGCGTGAACTTCAGCCCGACGCCGAAGGTTTCCTCCTGCAGGACGATGGTGGTGCCCGTGCCGCCGAAGCTCTGCGGCACCGGGATGAACACCTTGCCGCCGGCCAGGAAGCTGGCCTCCTGCCCGCTGATCGCCATCAGGTTCGGCTCGGCCAGGATCTTGACCAGCCCGTCACCCTTCTGCGCGTCCAGCGCGAACTTCAGCGGCAGGTTGTTGGCCTTGCTGAAGGAGAGCAGGTCCGGCGCGCCGGAGAGGAAGTTGGCCAGCAGCCCGAAGCTCCAGCTGCCGAACGCAGCGTTCAGGTTTGCGGCGGAGCCCATCTGGTCGATCAGGCTCTTGGAGACCTCGGCCACCTTCACTTCGAGCATGACCTGCTGGGGCGCTTCCACCACCAGCATGTTGATGATGCGTGGGCTGCGTACCGGCATGCCGGCGTTGGCGGGATTGTTGGCCATGACGCCGTTCTGCTGCTGGCCCTGGGCCGCGCCGCCCTGCGGGTTCTGCGCGGGGCCGCGCGTCTGGCGCATGACAAAGGCGTTGGCGATATCCAGCACCTTCTGCGCCTGCACCGAGTCCGTCACCGTGCCGCTCAGCACCAGGCTGTCTGCGGCGGAGGAGACCCGCACGCGGCGTGCGTCGGGCATCAGGTCGCGCAGGGTGGCCTGGAGCCCGCCGGGATCGGCGCCGACCACGAGGTCGATCACGCTGCACGAGCCGCTGCGGCCCTGCACGATCATATTGGTGGTGCCCACTTCCTGGCCCAGCACGTAGAGCGTCTGCGGGGAGACCAGCATCGCCTGCGCCACGTTGGGGTTGCCGAGCGAGCGGGCCTTCACCGACTCCGGCATCTCGATCATGGTCGATTTGCCAACCGGCACCTGCACCTCGCGCCGTTCGCGCATGGCGCCGACGCAGTTCGGTCCGCGTGCCGGCGCGGTGTCTCGCGGCGCGGCCGCCGCGGCGGCGACCCCTCCCTGGACACTGCCCTGCATGTTCCCCTGCATATTGCCAACCGCCGCGAGGCGAACCGGGCGGGCGGGGCCGGCGGCGTTGGCCGTGGCCATCGCCGCCTCCATGCCAGCCTGCCCCCGGGCAGGCGCGCCCCACAACATGCCCAAAGCCGTCAATGCGAGCACGGTGGCCTGCAGTTGCGGTGCGATACGGCGCGCTGCGCCTTGATGCGTGGTGATGCGATCCATGATGTTCCCCCGGTGGGTTCGCGCAGTCATTGCGGGCAGTTACCGCGTGGGCCTGCCTTTCTCAGACGCGTGAGCCGTGGTTCAAAAGCATTCCTGGTTGTGCTGGTTGCCGCTGATGACGCCGATGCAGGTACCGGAGAAGGTTTTCTCCGCCACGCGCCGCACCACCTGTACTGTCCGGGTCACGGGGGCGGCCGCCGCGATCACGGGTTCCTTGAGGAGGGAATGCTTGGTGGCGCCGGCGGTCTCGGCCGGGCGCGGGTCCATCTGGTTGCGCAGCACCAGCGAGAGCGAGCCCACGCTGCGTGCCAGGTCGAGCTTCTCGGCTTCGTCGGGCGACACTTCCAGCGTGACCGCGTTCACCACCTTCGGCTTGGTCTCGTCGCGGTTCACCTCCTGGGCCACGGCCAGCACCAGGATCTTCTCGAGCACGATCTTCGAGATCGACTGGTCGGTGCGCTCGGCGCTGGCCTTGCTGTCCTGCTTGTCCTTCTGCGTGTTGACGATGATGTCGACGAAGCTGCCTGGCAGGGCGAAGCCGGCCACGCCGACCACGTCGTTCACGCGCACGGTGATGGCGCGCTTGCCATTGGCGATGACCGCCGAGAGGCCGCCCTTGGTGCCCACCGGCGTCAGCTTGGACTCCAGCACCGGCTCACCGCGCGAGAGGCTGGCCTTGGTGACGCGGCCGGCGAGCGAGGCGGCGTCCTGGACCACGCCGGGCGGCAGGCTGGCGGCGGGCCAGTCCACCAGCTTCACGGCCTCGGGGGTGATCTGCTGGCCCAGGCTGATGTCGGCGGCTGCCACGGCCACCTTGGTGATGCCGTTGCTGCCTTGCTGCAGCAGCCAGCGGGACGCGAGCATGACGGCGCTGAGCCCCGCGACGGTGGCGATCAGCAGCATGAACAGGATGCGCAGGTTCTTCATTTTCGGCTCCTCTTGCTCAGAAGAAGATGGTGCGATGTGCCAGGGTGCGCGGGCACGTGGCGGGAATGGCGGGGCGTCCGGCGCGCCTGGCGGCGCGGTGGCGTCCGGGCCGGCGGGCGGCATCCTGGCCGCCGGCGGCTGTCATGTGGTGGCCTGGGCGCGACCCGGATCCGTGGCGGTGTGCCGAGGCGCAGGGCCTGGCGTCTCCATGTGGCGCATGCATGCGGCTGCTGTGGTGCATGGCGATTCCCCCGTTCCTGGTCCCTGTTGTCACGGCATCGGGACCTTCTCGTTAGTGGCGCGCAAGCCGGAGGCGCGCCGTCTCCGTGTTGTTCAGAACAGCTCCCACTTCACCAGCAGCGTGGCCGCGGCGATGGCCAGGCCATACGGCAGCCGGACGGGCTTGCGTGCGGCGGCCCGGCGCGCCGCAGCGATGCGGCGCAGCAGCAGGGCGGCGATGGCCAGCGCGCCGCCGGCCAGGAAGCCGACCACGGCCACATGCGCGGCGCCCGCCACGCCCATGAAGGCCCCCACGGCCCCCATCAGCTTCACGTCGCCGGCGCCCATGCCGCCCATCAGGTAGACCGCGAGCAGCATGACCGCGCCGGTGGCGGCCCCGCCGATCCAGACCAGGGCGCCGTCCGCCGGGCCGTGGGTGGCGACCTGCGCCACCAGGGCCAGGGCCAGTCCGGCGGCCACGAGCCAGTTCGGGATGCGGCGCGAGCGGACATCGCTCACGGCAGCGACGATCACCATGGCGACGAGGCTCAGATTGGCGGCTGCGGCAACGGAGAACATGGCGGCCTTCCCGTGGATGGGTGCGATCGATGCGATCGGCATGTCAGGAATCTGGCCGGACCGGGGCCCATGGCGCGGAGCCCGGTCCGGGGGTACCGGAAGTCGTTCAGGCCGCGGAGAGCGCGGTGGCGATCGAATTCCAGATGGTGCCGACGGCGGTCTTCACGGTGGTGCCATAGGTCACCATCACGAGGGCCACGAAGGCCAGCAGCAGGGCGTACTCCACACCGGCTGCGCCGTCTTCTTCACGAACGAAACGCTTGATGCCATCGAACATGGTGGACATGTCTTTCTCCTTCACTTCACGGTTGGTGGGGAAAAAAGCGCCCGCTGGAGATCGGGCACAAGGTTTCGGCCGAACTTCCGACCGAGGCCAAACCGAAAAAGCCGCACTGTCGTGACATCTTTCCGATTCCACCTGGCTCAGGCTTGCGCACGCCCGGCAAGGCCGGTCGAACGCTTGTCACCCGATGCATGGCCGCTCCCTGCGGCATGCATCCTGGGCGGGTGCCGCGTACCGGTCCGAACTTCTCCAGGGACCGAAACGCGCCTGAAATGCTGCAAAACTGCGAGGCTGCGCGGCGTGCCGCTGGGCCGGACCGGCCATGCAGCTGGCCGGTCGCTTTTTCCTCCCTGGGCGCTGACTCGCGTCACCGCCGCCCCCGTTCCCACTTGTTCTCTGGATCCGCCTGGCCCCTGTCTTTGCCGGTTGGCCTGGTGTTCCGTGGTTGCGACACATCCAGCGACGAACGTGCCACGGAGGCTAAGTCGTTGATTTGTATAGGGGTGGGGGTTTGCCAATGCGTCGTTTGCGAGACGATGTAACCAAATGTTTCTCGGCAGTTACGAGTCGGCTCATGCACCCGGTTGCGGGTTTTTGCGCGAAATAGGCAGTGCAGTTCCTATATTCGGGCGGCCATGTACCGAATACTTGGCGCCAGCCTGCTCTGGGCCCCGCCGAAAGGCGTAGAAGCGAAAGTGGCCAAAAACGTTACATCTATGAAGCGCCGAGTACGGCATCTTCGGTGGCCCTCATCCTTATGGGCTGGCGGTATGGGGGACACACCTAACTGAAACGCAGTACACCGAAACAGTCGGCGATGCGTTGGGACCGCCCCAGGGTGCGCCCCGGCGGGGGCATCCAGATCGTCCGTTTGGGCGAGGCCAATCGCAGAAGGATTGCCTCCGTCACGTGGCCTCATCCTCGCGGCCTAACGGTGAACCGAAAATCGCAGAAAATGGCCGCTGGGCAAAAACGTTTCAATCATAAAACTAGACCCCCAAATCAACGATTCTCGTTTCGATCATGAAGTCATCGCGGGGGCGCATGGCGTTGCGACGGGCCGGGTGCTGTTACAGCTTGGAAACAGACAGTGGCAATGATTGGTAAGCGTTACACGGTCTGCTCGCTGGGCGGGGGCGTGGTATCTTTCGCAGGTTTTGCACCATGATGGTGAAGATCATGCCAGGCGCCTCCGCGACAACCCCCTCCGATCCCCTCGCTACCCACCCGAACCCCGCCTCCAACGCCCGCTGGCGCGTGCTGGCGGTGTTTTCGCTCGGTTTTCTGGTCTCTTATATCTTCCGGGGCGTCAATCTCGGCTTCGCGCCATTCCTCACGCGCGAGCTCGGGCTGTCGGCGGCCGACCTGGGACTGCTCACCAGCTTCTATTTCCTCGGCTTTGCCTGCGCGCAACTGCCGGCCGGCATCCTGCTCGACCGCTACGGCCCGCGCCGCACCGAGGCCGCGTTGCTGCTGCTGGCCGTGGCCGGCTCGCTGGTGTTCGCCTTCGCCCCGGGCATGGCCGGCCTGGCCGCGGGCCGGGCGATGATCGGCGTGGGGGTGTCCGTCTGCCTCGGGGCGGCCATCCAGGCGCTGTCGATGTGGTTCCCGCTGTCACGCATGCCTTTGCTGAACGGGCTGGTGATGGCTATCGGCGGGCTGGGCGCGGTGGTGGTCGGCAGCCCGCTGTCGTGGCTGCTGGCCTGGACGGACTGGCGCACCGTCAGCATCGGGCTGGCGGCGCTGACGTTCGCCATGGCCGTGCTGCTCTGGTTTGGCGTGCCGGACGCCCGTCGCGCGGGCGAGGAAACCTTCGCCGAACAACTGCGCGGCACGCGGCTGATCCTGGTCAGCGAGAAGTTCTGGCGGGTGGTGCCGCTGACGCTGCTGAACCAGGGCATCTTCCTGGCCGTGCAGACGCTCTGGGTCAGCGCATTCATGCGCGATGTACAGGGGCTGGCGCCGTCCGAGGGCGCGCGGTTGGTGTCGGTGATCGGCTTCGCCATGATGGCCGGCTGCGTCGGCGCGGGCTGGGCCGCCCGGCACCTGGAACGGCGCGGCGTCAGCCTCTACGCGTTCGCCGGCTTCGGGATGACCGGCTTCATCGTCGTGCAAGTGCTGCTGATGGCGCGGCTGCCGTTCCTGCCGCTGGGCGTGTTGTGGGCCGCCTACGGGGTCTTCGGGTCCAGCGGGATCCTGACCTACGCGCTGCTGGCGCGCCGTTTCCCCGATGCGCTGATCGGGCGGGCGACAACCGCCATGACCCTGACCGTGTTCCTGGCAACCTTCGTGTTCCAGGTGGGGATCGGGTTTGTGCTGGACTTCTGGCCGTCATCCGGCGGGCATTATCCGGTGGCGGCGCATTTAGTGGTGTGGGGTGGGTTGGTGGGGCTGCAGGTGCTGGCGGCGGGGTGGTATTTGATGGAGAAGAGAGGGGGGAAGGCTTGAGATTTGGGGTTCTTGGCTGTTGAGCCCGTTGGGCTCAACAGCCAACCCCCCTTCAAAGCACGATCGGCCGATCCTCCAGCTCATTCCGATTAAACCCATCCCCCGACGGAAAATGCTCCGTCAGCAGCGCATGGATCTTCCCCACCGCCTCCAGCACCGGCCGTACCGACAACGACTCCCGTAGCCCTACCGTCAGGTCGGCGCAAACCTTTTGCCAGACCCGTGCACTGACGCAGGCGTCAATGCCTCGGTCTGCGAGGATTTCCACCGCGTGGTCGGCCAGGTTGATATAGAGCAGCACGCCCGTGTGGTCCTCGGTGTTCCACACCTCCAGCGCCCCGAACAGCGCCCGGGCGCGTTCGCGCGGCGTGGTGCCGCGCCAGGCCAGTTCCCACGGCATGCCGGCCTCGATCACCACGCGGACTTCCCCGCGATGGTGCTGTTCGCCGGCGTGCACGGCCACCTGCAACTGGTGCTGGGCCTCGGCGGGAAACGCCTTGCGCGCCGCCGATGACGTAGTGCCCAGGTGCCGTAGCGCCCGCTTGAGAGACTTCTCCCTGATTGCTTTCATCAGCCCGTCTCCCGATTACCAGTTACCTGAGGCGCCGCCGCCGTCGAAGCCGCCGCCGCCTCCGCCACTGAATCCGCCACCGCCACCCCCGCCGCCGAAGCCGCCACCGCCGCCGCCCCAGCGGCGCCCGGCCTCATAGCCACCCAGCCCGCCCAATCCGCCGGCGGTGGTGGTGGGCCAGCCGCGCCGGCCGGTCACGATCTGTGGGCCGCGTCCGCGCCGCAGGATCGCCGAAAGAAAGAAAAATACGACGATGGCGAGCGGGAACAGCACGGGCAGCCAGTCATTGAGAGCGGAGGCCGCCGCGTTGCCAGCTTTCCTGTCGGGCCCCGGCAGCGCCTCCTTGTCGATGGCGGCCTGGATGGCCGAGATGCCCGCCGCGAGGCCGCCATAGAAGTCGTTCTGGCGGAAATGCGGGGCCATCACGTCGCGCAGGATGCGCGAGGACACCGCGTCGGTCAGCGACCCCTGCACGCCGCGCCCGGTCTCGATCCGCATCTTGCGCAAGCCGGGCGGATTGTCCTTGGCGATCAGCAGGATCACCCCGTCGTCGATGCTCTGGCGCCCCGCCTTCCACGCGTCCGCCACGCGGATGCTGTACTGGTCGATGGTCTCCGGCTCGGTGGTGGGCACCATCAGCACGAAGATCTGGCTGCCGCGCTGTTGCTCGTACTCGGCCAGCACGTTCTCCAGCGCCGCGCGCTGTTGGGGGGCCAGCGTGCCGGTCAGGTCGGTCACCCGCTGGGTGAGCGGCGGCACCGCGACGAACCCGTCGGCGGCGCGGGCGGATTGGCCCGCGAACACGGCGAACATCGCCGCAAGGCATAGCCAGATGCCGAAAAAGCGGAGCAGGGCGGCGCGCATGATGGCGATGTGCCGCGTCAGAACTTGACGGCCGGCGGCGCGGAGATGGCCTTCTCGTTCTCCACCGTGAACGACGGCTTGACCGGGTAGCCGAACACCTTGGCCGTGAGATTGGTCGGGAAGCTGCGCGCCAGCACGTTGTACTCCTGCACCGCCGCGATATAGCGCTGCCGTGCCACGGTGATGCGGTTTTCGGTGCCTTCAAGCTGCGATTGCAGGTCGCGGAACGCAGCATCGGCCTTCAGTTGAGGATAGTTCTCGGAGATCGCCAGCAGGCGCGACAGTGCGCTGGTCAGTTGCCCCTGTGCCTGCTGGAAGCGCGCGAAGGCCTCGGGATCATTGAGTGTCTCTGGCGTCACCTGAATGCTGGTGGCCTGCGCGCGTGCCTTGGTCACGGCCTCGAGCGTCTCGCGCTCATGGCTGGCGTAGCCCTTGACCGTGGCGACCAGATTCGGGATCAGGTCCGCGCGGCGCTGGTACTGGTTGACGACTTCGCCCCACGCCGCCTTGACCGCTTCGTCCTTCGACTGGAAATCGTTGTAGCCGCAGGCGCTGAGCAGGCTGGCGAGGATGGCCATGGCCAGCCAGCGGCCCAGGGCGGCGGGCGAGGGCAGGACGAACGGGGATGGGAAGGCGGCGCGCATTGATGAGACTCCTGGAATGGCCGGGGTCGGCAAAATCCAAGTGTAGCGCACGGCATTGGGGCGCCGCCCTCAAGGTGAGGGAAGGATGCGGCGCGCCGGACGCGCCTCATCCTTCACACGACGGGCGCTCAGCCGGCCTGGAACGCGCGCGCGGCCGCTTCCACGGTGGTGGCGATGATCGCGTCGTCGTGCTTCGCCGAGACGAAGCCGGCCTCGAACGCCGACGGCGCCAGATACACGCCCTCGTTCAGCATGGCGTGGAAGAAGCGGTTGAAGTGGCCCACGTCGGCCTTGGTCACCTCGGCGAAGCTGGTCGGCACCGTCGGGGTGAAATAGAGGCCGAACATGCCGCCGATGGCGTCCGCGGCAAACGGCACGTTGGCGGCACGGGCGGCGGCGGTCAGGCCATCGGTCAGCTTGCGGGTCTGCGCGGCCAGCCGGTCGTGGAAGCCCGGCGCCTGGATCAGTTTCAGCGTGGTCAGGCCGGCGGCCACGGCCAGCGGGTTGCCGGACAGCGTGCCCGCCTGATAGACGCCGCCCAGCGGAGCCAGCTTGGCCATGATGTCGCGCCGGCCGCCGAACGCCGCCGCCGGCATGCCGCCGCCAATCACCTTGCCCAGGCAGGTCATGTCCGGCTTGATGCCGTAGTGGGCCTGCGCGCCGCCCAGCGCCACGCGGAAGCCGGTCATCACTTCGTCGAAGATCAGCACGGCGCCGTGCTCGCTGCACAGGTTGCGCATGGACTGGAGGAAGGCGTTCGTGGCGCGCACCAGGTTCATATTGCCGGCTACCGGCTCCACGATCACGGCGGCAATCTCGCCCTTGTGGCGCGCGAAGGCTTCTTCGAGCTGGGTGACGTTGTTGTACTCGAGCACCATCGTGTGGCGCGTCACGTCGGCGGGCACGCCGGCCGAGGAGGGCGCGTTCTGGGTGGTGTCCGCGAAGGTCAGCAGGCCCGAGCCGGCCTTGACCAGCAGGCTGTCCGCGTGGCCGTGGTAGCAGCCCTCGAACTTGATGATCAGGTCGCGCCCGGTGAAGCCGCGCGCCAGCCGCAGCGCGCTCATGGTGGCTTCGGTGCCGGACGACACCAGCCGCACCTGCTCGATCGACGGCACCAGCTTGCAGATTTCCTCGGCCATCTCGATCTCGCCCTCGGTGGGCGCACCGAACGAGAAGCTGCCGGCGGCGGTCTCCTGCACGGCGCGGACCACGTCCGGATGGGCGTGGCCGAGGATCATCGGGCCCCAGGAGCCGATGTAGTCGATATAGCGCTGGCCGTCCGCATCCCACATATAGGCGCCCTCGGCGCGGGTGATGAAGCGCGGCGTGCCGCCCACGGAGCGGAAAGCGCGCACGGGCGAGTTCACGCCACCGGGAATGGTCTGCTGGGCGCGGTCGAAAAGCTGCTGGTTACGGGACATGGCAGGAGTTGTAATCCGATACGGGATGAAAGTGGGCTCGCCGGGGGCCGGAGCCGGGCGGCTTGCGGTCAGATGCCGAAAAAGCAGGCAATCTGGGCGAAATACGCGTCGTTTGAACGGCATCTGCACGCTAACATGCGCGAACGCGACGATATTCGCATGATAGCGCCGCCCCATGGGTGGCGCCGGCGGCGCGGTTTATGTACCATCTGCGCTGGAATTTTAATGGAGAGTGGCAAGAGCCTGCATATGGAATACAAGACTTGGATGTGCCTGATCTGCGGTTGGATCTATGACGAGGCCACCGGTTCGCCGGAAGACGGCATCGCGCCGGGCACCAAATGGGAAGACGTGCCGATCAACTGGACCTGCCCGGAGTGCGGCGCGCGCAAGGAAGACTTCGAGATGGTGGCGATCTGACGTCTGGCCACTGTGCCAGCCGTCGAGGGTCATCGCACCACATCCCGCCTAAGTCGTCGAACAGGCCGAACAGGCCGAAAAGGCCGGCGCGTCGCGCCAAAGCGACAGATCGGCGGGCCGCGCCGGACAAACCGGATTGACGGCCCCACCGCGAGTTGTCACACTTTGCGGCAAAGCGGAACCTCCGTCCCGGCCATGCTGCCGCCTGGCAGCACGGCAAGGGGCGAAAAGCACCGCCATAACATCGCCATAACAGGGCAATAAGATAGCAACACGCAGGGGGCGCACGGGTCGCGCCACCGGCGCCGGTCGGGTTGACCGGGCTTTTTTGAATGGGAATTTGGAAATCGGGGGCCGCCGGCGCGTCAAGCGTTGCCGTGCGGGTGTTCTCAAGTGAATACCGGCGCCTGCATTCGTGCGGGCAGCTGGTCGCGGGAACAGTATGCGGGTCGCTCAAACAGAAGAAAACACGTCCGTCGATGGGGTCAACACCGGCGACGCCGGTGCCGTCAAGGCAGCCGCGGCTTTGCGCCGCAAGATCCTTGTGATCGACGATTCCAGCACGATCCGCCGGACGGCGGAGATCTTCCTGTCCCAGGCAGGCTATCAGGTCATGCTTGCCGAGGATGGCTTCGAGGCGCTCGCCAAGGTCGGCGACATGCACCCGGACGTCATCTTCTGCGACATCCTGATGCCCCGGCTGGACGGCTACCAGACCTGTTCCCTGATCAAGAAAAGCCCGAGGTTCCACGCGATCCCGGTGATCATGCTGTCGTCCCGCGACGGCGTGTTCGACCGTTCGCGCGGCAAGCTCGTCGGCGCGCACGACCATCTCGCCAAGCCCTTTTCCCGTGAAGCCCTGATGCAGGCCGTAGAGACCTGCCTTGGCGGCTGTGCGCAGGAAGAGGGTGCGGTCGTGGCGGCCTGACCCTGAACGCCGCCACGCCAAAGCATCCAGGAAACACACCAATGACCATCAGCAAAATCCTTATCGTCGACGATTCCCCCACCGAAGCGCTGTTCATGTCCGACCTGCTCGGCAAGAAGGGCTTCAAGGTCTCGGTGGCCGGCAACAGCGACCAGGCCATGGCCCGGCTCGAGGCGGAACCTTTCGACCTGATCCTGATGGATGTGGTCATGCCCGGCCAGAACGGCTACCAGACCACCCGCGCCATCAAGCGCGACGACCGCTTCAAGGACATTCCCGTGATCATGTGCACCAGCAAGGGCCTCGACACGGACCGCATCTGGGGCATGCGCCAGGGTGCATCGGACTACATCGTCAAGCCGGTGGACAGCGACGAGCTGCTGACGAAGATCGCCGCGCTGGCCCACTGAGCCAGCGCAGAACGACCTGCCGGGCCCCCGGGCCCGGGGTTTGCCGTCACGCCGCCCGCCGCGATGCGGGCGGGGGTGACGCTGTGTCCGCCCGCCGCCAGGCGGTCTTTCATCCAACGGTATGCCGACCATGAACGCGCCGCGCCAAGACATCCGTGCCCGCCAGACCCGCCTGCAGGACTACCAGGCCATGCTTGCCCGTCGCCTGCGCGACGCGCGCAACCTGCCCGCCGTGGACAGCTACCTCGGCGTGCTGGTGGGCCAGCGCCACTGGCTGCTGCCGCTGCCCGAGACCGGCGAGGTGCTGGAGATGCGCCAGCCGGCCGGCGTGCCGCTGACCCAGCCGTGGTACCGCGGCCTGGTCAACGCGCGCGGCAACCTGCTCGGGGTGATCGATTTCGGGCTGTTCTGCGGCGAGGGGCCCACGCCCGTGCAGCCGGGCAGCAAGATCGTCGTGCTGTCCCGCCAGGTGGAGCGGGCCTGCGGGATCATCGCCACGCGGGTGGTGGGGCTGCGCCATGCCGGCGACCTCTCGCTGCCGCACGGCGACGCCCCGGCGGGCCACGCACCGGATCTCGCGCCTGAATGGCACGGCCCGCGCTTCGCGGACCGCGACGGCCGCGACTGGCAGGTGCTGGACATCCGCCAGCTGCTGGACGCCCCGGCGTTCCTCCAGGTGGGCCGCGTGGTGGCTTGAGCCGATAGCCGATAGCCAATAGTCGAACACCAAGACGCAGTACCAACGAATCAAAAAACAAACGGACAGAGGGTTGCTATGGGTATCAAGAAGATGAGCCTGGGACGCCGGACGGCTGCCGCGGGTGCCGCCGCCGAGGCCGTGGCGCCGCGCCGGTCGGTGTTCGCCAAGGGCAGCGCAGGCGCTGACAAGGGCGGCCTGGGCCGTACCCCGGTGGAGCAACTGTCCGGCTGGCTGTCGCGCATGCCGTTCGCGTCGCAGCAGCGTACGCTGACGGTGGGCGTGGTGGTGTCGCTGGTGGCACTGCTGGCCTCGGTGTATCTCGATAACCGCCAGGCCACCAACGGCGCGGCGCAGATCGAAATCGCCGGTAACATGCTGATGCACTCGCAGCGTCTGGGCAAGGCGGTGCCGGTGGCGCTGCTGGGCAACGCGCAGGCGTTCACGCAGCTGCGCCAGTCCAAGGAACAGCTCACGGCCGACCTGCTGGCGCTCCAGAACGGCAGCGACGAGAAGCACGTGCGCGCCACCTCGGGCGCGGCGGTGCCGCTGCTCGAAACCGCCATGAACTCGTGGAAGCGCTCCGAGAAGAGCGCCGGCGACGTGCTGGCCCAGCAGCCGATTCTGACCACCATCGGCCAGACGCTGCAGATCTTCAACGCCTCCAACCCGGAACTGCTCGAGGCCGCCGAACAGGTGGCCGCCATCAAGCTCCAGGCCGGCGCCAACGCCCGCGAGGTGGCCGCCTCCGCGCAGCTGGTGATGCTGACCCAGCGCCTGGGCAAGAACCTGAACGAGTTCCTCTCCGGCGAAGGCGTCAATCCCGAGACCGCGTTCCTGCTCGGCAAGGACACCAACACCTTCCGCGAGACGCTGGACGGCTTGATGAACGGCTCGGAAGCCCTGCGGCTGTCCGCCGCCACCGACGCCGAGACCCGCAGCTACCTCCAGCAGCTCTCGCAGCGCTTCGAGGCGGTGCAGAAGACCACGCAGACGATTCTCCAGAACCTGCCGGGCCTGATCGCCGCCAAGCGCGCCCAGCAGCAGATCTTCAACGACAATGAGGCCCTGCGCGGCGAGCTGTCCACGCTCCAGACCGCCTACTCGGATGGCGCGCGCTACCGCCCCTGGACCCTCGGCGCGACCATCGTCTCCGCGCTGTCCACGCTGGTGTTCCTGGCCGGGCTGGCCGCGCTCTACCTGCGCGACTCGCGCGTCCGGGCGCTGGAAGCCGAGGCGCGCGAACGCGAGGCCGAAGCCCGACGCCTCGACGAAAAGCGCAACAACGACGCCACCCAGAAGGCCATTCTGCAGCTGATGAACGAGCTGCAGGACATTGCTGACGGTGACTTGACGCGTCAGGCCACCGTGACCGAGGACATCACCGGCGCCATCGCCGACTCGGTGAACTACACCGTGGAAGAACTGAAGGAACTGGTCGGCCGGGTACAGCAGACCGCCGTGGACGTGCAGCAGGCCTCGAGCCAGGTGCAGGAAACCTCGGTGCAGCTGGCTGCCACGACCGAGGAGCAGTCGCGCCAGATCCGCCAGACCGGCGAGTCGGTGGTGGAGATGGCAGACCGCATCACGCAGGTGTCGCGCGGCGCGGCGGAATCCGCCAACGTGGCCCGCGCCTCGCTGGCCGCTGCCGAGCAGGGCCAGCAGGCGGTGGAAAACGCGATTACCGGCATGAATGGCATCCGCGACCAGATTCAGGAAACCTCGAAGCGGATCAAGCGGCTGGGCGAGTCGTCGCAGGAGATTGGCGAAATCGTCGAGCTGATCTCGGACATTACCGAGCAGACCAACGTGCTGGCACTGAACGCCGCCATCCAGGCGGCTTCAGCCGGCGAGGCAGGCCGCGGCTTCTCGGTGGTGGCGGAAGAAGTGCAGCGCCTGGCCGAACGCTCCGGCGAGGCAACCAAGCAGATTGGCGCGCTGATCCGCACGATTCAGACCGATACCCAGGACGCTGTGCACGCCATGGAGCGCAGCACGCAGGGCGTGGTGGAAGGGGCGCGGCTGTCCGATAACGCCGGTGCCGCACTGGTCGAGATCGGCCGGGTGTCGCGCCAGCTGGCGGAGCTGATCGAGCAGATCTCGCAGACCACCTCGCACGAGGCCGGGCTGGCCACCAACGTGGCGCGCCATATCGACGGCATTCTCCAGGTGACCGCGCAGACCACGTCCGGCACGCGCCAGACCGCCACCTCGGTGCGTCAGCTGACGGCACTGACCGAAGAACTGCGTAACTCGGTGTCGCGGTTCAAGATCGCCTGACTTGCATAAAACCTGCATCGAGGCCCGCGCGCGGGCGCAACGGATTGCGTCATGTCATTGAATTTTTCCGTATCGAGCGACGTGGCTGACCCGGCCGCGCCGCAACCACCGGTGCAGGGCGAGGTGGCCGTGCCGGCCCCCGTGCCGCAGCGCGACCTGTCGGTGCTGGCCTGGCTTGCGCCAAGCCTGCGCACCGCGCTGGATGACGCCGCCGCCGAACTTGGCCACTATGTGGACGAGATCCAGCAGGCCCCCGAGGCGCTGGGCGCGCGCGACACCACGTCGCTGCGCCTGGCCGGCCAGCAACTGCACCAGGCCGCCGGGGCGGTGCACATCGTCGGCCTGCGCGGCGTGGATGCGCACTGCCAGGCCATGCGCCGCCTGCTGGAAGCCATCGACGCCGGCACTGTCGCCGCCAGCCCGGAGACGCTCGCCGTGTTCCGGCGCGGCGTGCAGGCGCTGGCCGAGTATGTGGATGACCTGATGGCCGGCGATCCCGAGGATCCGCTGCGCCTGTTCCAGCCCTACGCCGACGCCCTGGTGCTGATGAAGGAGGAGCGCGTGCATCCGGCCGACCTGTGGCTGGAAGAACTGCAGATGCTGCCCGGCATCGTGCTGCCCACACGCTCCACGTCGTCGGTCACGCGCGCGCGCCAGCGCTTCGAGGCCGCGCTGCTCAAGGCGCTGCGCCTGCCCACGCCCTGCACGGATGGCGCACTGCTGCGCGAAGCCTACCTGCCGCTGCAAACCGCGCTGGACGACGTGCGCAACCACGAACAGCATGCGCGCCGCACCACCGATACGCCTGACCGGGGCATCTGGCTGACGCTGTCGATGGTGTTCCGCGCGCTGGCGCACGGGCTGCTGCCGTCCGACCTGCTCGCCAAGCGCTTCGCCGCGCGTGCCCACCTGCTGCTGCGCCAGTACCTGCAAGGGCAGGTGCGGGTGCCGCAGGCGCTGCTTAACGATGCCGTGTTCCTGCTGGTCAGCACCAGCCTCACGCCCGATGGCCCCGAGGACACCACGCCGCCGGCGGTGCAGGCCGCCGTGCAGGTGCTGCGTGCCGACATTGCGCGCAGCCTGCAGGCCTTCCGCGTCGATCCGGCCCACGCCGTGGCGCGCGCCGACTACCGCCGGCGCTACTACGGCTGGCTCGACCCGATCGACACGCGCAACCTCCAGAACGCCGCCGCCGCGATCGAGCGCGCAGCGGCCGACGATCAGGCTGGATGGGAACTGGCGCTGGCCTCGCTGGCCGAG
The DNA here is from genome assembly GCF_052115685.1 of Cupriavidus sp. 2KB_3. Taxonomy (NCBI): domain Bacteria; kingdom Pseudomonadati; phylum Pseudomonadota; class Betaproteobacteria; order Burkholderiales; family Burkholderiaceae; genus Cupriavidus; species Cupriavidus sp. 2KB_3. The sequence continues at coordinate 61,858 of NZ_JBFRHD010000008.1, read as the reverse complement.
GCGGCGCAGCCGCTGGCCCAGCCCGCGCTCCAGCACTGCCTGAGCGCCGCTGCTGCCCATTCGGCGCATTCGGCTCATGCTGCCCATGCCGGGCAGCGCAACGGGCCCGGCGAGACCGGTGCTGCCCTGGGGCCGACCGGCGTGGCGCTGTTCCTCGCGCGCGCGCTGGCCATGCCCTGGCGCGTGCATGGCCAGTCTGGCCATCCGTCCGCCGCCGAATTTGCCGCGCGCTGTGACCAGCTCGCGGCCTGTCTGGCCGACCCTGCCGCCACCGCGCCCGACTGGCTCGCCGCGATGGTCGAGACCGCCAACGCCCAGGCGCTGCGTGCCGAGGCCGTGACCCGGCTGCGCGCCCAGCTCGACAGCGGCGAGTCCTGGCTCGATACCTTCGACCGCAACGCAGCCCGGCCCGATGCCGTCAACACGCTCGGCGATGCCGCCCAGGCGTTTGGCGGGCTGCTGGCCACGCTGGAGCGCCTGATCGGCAGCGCCGCGATGCCGGAAGGCATCGACGAGGCGGCCACCGCCGCGCTGGCCGCCACGCGCGCCGTGCTGGCGCGGCTGGACGTGCTGCGTGGCATCGACACCCAGCCGGGCCGCGTGGCCCAGTTGTCCGAGATTGCCGCCGAACTCGGCGCAGTGCATGCCTTTGCCGATATCCTCGAATTCGGCCGCCGTCAGCCCGATGCCACCGATGAGGACGCCCTCGCGCCGCGCCGGACCGACGAAGTACCCGCCACCGCGCTGGCCGCCGCGCGCCACGCCGCGATGGACGCCATCCGCGTGGCCGCCGGCGCCGATTCGCCCGAGATCCAGCGCCTGCGCGCCGCCTTGCAGGCGGTGAGCGACCAGGCCGCCATCGACGACGATGCCGCGCTGCGCCGCCAGGCCACCGACGCCACCACGCAGCTGCACGCGTGGCTGGCCGGCAGCGACTCCGCCGCCGAACGCCTGATCGTGGCGCTGGCCGACCCGATGCCCGCCGCTGCGCTGGCATCGTCCGCCGCGCCGTCTGCCCCGATGCCGAGCGACGCCGCCGGGGTGGACGCCGAACTGCTCGAGATCTTCCTGTCCGAAGCCGAGGAAGTGCTCGGCAATATCGCCGCCGATCTCCCGGGCGGGCTGGACGCCCTGCGCGATGCCGACGTGCTGAGCCGCGTGCGCCGCGCCTTCCACACGCTCAAGGGCTCGAGCCGAATGGTCGGCCTGAACCGCTACGGCGAGGCCGCGTGGGCCATCGAACAGGTGATGAACCTGTGGATTGCCGAGGCGCGCGAGCCCATGCCCGCGCTGCTGGCGCTGCTGCACCACGCGCACGACCTGCTGCGCGAGTGGGCCATCGCCCTGCAGGCCGATGCCGGCACCCAGCGCGACATCGCCCCGCTGGTGGCCGAAGCGCAGGCCGTGCGCGAGCCGGGCCAGGCCGACTTGTCCGCCGACGCGGCCCCCGCCGCGCCGGCAGATGCCATCGATTCGCTGGACGCGCTGCTGGCCCACGCCCAGGCCAACGCGCCCGGGCAGACTGCTCCCGCCCCGGCGCAGCCGGTGGTCCCTGAGCAGCCGGTCGCCGAGGCCGAGGACAGCAACGTGCTGCCGTTCCGCCTCTCGGGCGGGCTGGCCAGCGACGACGACCACTACAAGGTGATTGGCCCGGTGCGCATCGGGCTGGCGCTCTACAACGTCTACCTGCAGGAAGCCGACGATCTGGTGCGCCAGTTCGCCACCGACCTGTCCGAGTGGAAGCACGAGAACCATCCGTGCCCGAGCGAGCTGGCGCTGCGCGTGGCGCATACGCTGCAGGGCAGCGCCTCCACGGTGGGGCTGGAGCCGGTGCGCGACATCGCCGAGGCCCTCGAACAACTGCTGTTGCTGCTGGGCCGCCACCCCGTGGTGATGCATCCGGGCGACTTCCGCCTGCTCGACCAGGCCGTGGAGCGGCTGCGTGCGATGCTGCACCAGTTTGCCGCCGGGGTCTGGCCCGATGCGGACCCGGCGCTGTGCCGCAACCTGAACGATTTCGGCGAACGCGCGCTGATGCGCCCGCGCGCCACCGTGACGGGCCAACAGGCGCAGGCGGACCTGGAAGGCTCCGTCGCGCAGCTGTTTGGCAACACGCAGATCCTGCAGGCCACGCCGCTGTCGCCGCTTCCGCCTGTGACCGAGCCGACTGCGCCGACCCCGGCACTGCCGGCCGTGACCGATGCGCCGGCCAGGCTGACGCCGATCACCTCGCTGCCGCCGGTGGCCGCGCCCACGCTGACGCCGGTCACGCCGGTCACGCCGGTCACGCCGGTCACGCCGGTGACGCCGGTGCACGACGCCGTGGTCATTGCCATGCCCACGGGGCCGCGCCCCGATCCGCGTCATGAGCAGGTAGCCGTCGCCCATGTCTCCGCGCAATCGCCGGAGGCGCCGGCGGCCCCGCCCGAAGAATCGCTCGACGCCTCGGCGCTGGATGCCGATCTGGTCGACATCTTCCTGGAAGAGGCGCACGGCAGCCTGCCGGAACTCGGCAAGCTGGTGCGCACCTGGGAAGCCACGCCCGAAGAGACGCAGCAGGGCGGCCTGGTGCTGCGCGCGCTGCACACGCTCAAGGGCAGCGCCCGCATGGCCGGCGCGATGGCGCTGGGGCAGGCCGCGCATGAAATGGAAACGCTGCTGGAAGCCTCCGTGCGCGGCCAGCGCGTGACGCCGGACCTGTTCGGCAAGCTTTACGCCTGGTACGACCGCATCCTCGCCCACGTGGACGCGCTCCAGAACGGCCGCCTGCTGCCGGTGGACGATGCCGACGTGGTGAACGGGCTGGTCGATCCGGACGCGGTGCCCGCCGCCCCGGTCGATGCGCCGGCTGCCATCACCACGGCTGACACCCCGGGCGCCGCACTGGCCACGAACGCCCCGCAACTGCCGGCGGCTGCGGGCAAGGCCCCGGAAGCCGACCGCCAGCGCGCGCTGGTGCGCGTGCAGGCCCGGGCGCTGGACACGCTGATCAACGACGCCGGCGAAGTCGGCGCCACGCGCGCCCGGCTGGACAGCGAGCTGGAAGCGCTGCGCGCCTACCTCGGCGAACTGAACGACAACGTGGGGCGTCTGCGCACGCAGCTGCGCGAAATCGAAATCCAGGCCGAGACGCAGATGGCGTCGCGGATTGCCGAGACCCAGCAGAACCAGGACTTCGACCCGCTCGAGTTCGACCGCTTCACGCGGTTCCAGGAACTGACGCGGATGATGGCCGAGTCCGTGAACGACGTGGCCACGGTGGAGCAGAACCTGCAGCGCGGCTTCGACCGCGCCTCGGGCGACCTGGCCGCGCAGGCGCGGCTCACGCGCGGCCTGCAACGCGGGCTGATGCAGGCCCGCATGGTGCAGTTCGATGCGCTGGCCGAGCGCCTGTACCGCGTGGCGCGCCAGTCGGCCACCGAAACCGGCAAGGAAGTGCGCCTGCTGATCAAGGGCGGCACGGTGGAGATCGACCGCTCGGTGCTGGACCGCATGGCCGGCCCGATCGAGCATTTGATCCGTAATGCCGTGGTGCATGGCATCGAGCCGGCAGACGCACGCCGCGCGGCGGGCAAGTCCACCACGGGCGCGCTGACGCTGGAAGTGCAGCAGGAAGGCAACGAGGTGGTGCTGACCTTCTTCGACGACGGCGGTGGGCTGGATCTCGCGCGCATCCGCGAGCGGGCCATCAGCCGCCAGTTGCTGACGCATGAGGAAGACGCCAGCGACGCGCGCCTGACCGAGATGATCTTCACGCCGGGCTTCTCGACGGCCGATGAGGTCTCCGAGCTGGCCGGGCGCGGCGTGGGCATGGACGTGGTCCGTGCCGAAACCGTGGCGCTGGGCGGGCGTATCACGCTCTCCACCGAGGCGGGCCGGGGCACCAGCTTCACGGTGCACCTGCCACTGACCACCGCCATCACGCAGGTGCTGCTGGTGTCGCTGGGCGGGCGCCTGTACGCGATGCCGAGCGGGATGATCGACCAGGTTCACCAGTTGCGCGAAAAGCCGCTGCTGGAAGCCTACAACGCCGGCCGTTTCGGCGCGACGGCAGGCCCGGGCGCGGGCGTGGAAGCGCCGTTCTACTACTTCGGCACGCTGCTGGAGGAGAGCGCGGCGATTGCCTCGGGCCGCAAGTACTCGCCCGTGGTGGTGGTGCGCTCGGGTGCGGACCGCGTGGCGGTGCACGTGGACGAGGTGATCGGCAACCGCGAAGTGGTGGTGAAGCACATCGGCCCCCACCTGGCGCGCCTGGAAGGCATTGCCGGCGCCACCACGCTCGGCGATGGCGAGATCGTGCTGATCTACAACCCCGTGGTGCTGGCGCAGCGGTTCGTGCGCGAGCGCGGCGAGGTGACGCCGACGGCGCTTATGACATCGACCGAGAACACTGGCGCGGTGGCCGAGTTCGTTGGGGAGGGGGATGCCCGGCCGGTCTCGGGCCTGATGACGCAGCCGACCGTGATGGTGGTGGACGATTCGCTCACGGTGCGCAAGGCCAGCCAGCGGCTGCTGACGCGCGCGGGCTACCAGGTGGTGCTGGCGCGCGATGGCGTGGATGCGCTGCGGCAGTTGCAGGAGGTGATGCCGGACGCGATGCTCGTCGATATCGAGATGCCGAACATGGACGGCTTCGACCTTACGCGCAACGTCCGCGCCGACAGCCGCACCACGCATATGCCAGTGGTGATGATTACGTCACGTACGGCCGAGAAGCACCGCCGCTATGCGGCCGAGATCGGCGTGAACGTCTATCTGGGCAAGCCGTTCAACGAGGACGAACTGCTGCGTACGCTGCGCCAGCTGATTGGCGAGCGCGCCGGCAACGCCGCCGCCTCGGTGGCGCAGATGCTGGGCGACGCCTGACGCATCGCATCTGACGTAGGCAGAAAAAAGGGCCGGCGCTTCGTCAAGCGCCGGCCCTTTGTCTTTGGAGCGATCCGATCCGCCAGCTTATCCAGCCTTGCGGTTCACCATCTTCGCCGGCACCGACAGCGTCAGCGCCGCGCCGGCCACCAGGCAGATCGCCAGCAGGTACATGCCCGAGTCGGTGCTCTGGGTCAGGTCCTTGAGCCAGCCCACGGCGTAGGGGCTGATAAAGCCGGCCAGGTTGCCCAGCGAATTGATCAGTGCGATGCCGGCCGCCGCGCCCGTGCCGGCCAGGAAGGCCGTGGGCAGGCTCCAGAACAGCGGCAGCGTGGTCAGGATGCCGATGGTGGCCAGCGTCAGCGCCACCATGGCCAGCGTGGTGTCGCCATGCCACTGCACCGACAGCACCAGCCCCACCGCCCCGGCCAGCGCCGGCAGTGCGATATGCCAGCGCCGCTCGCCCCGCTTGTCGGCGCTGTACGCCACCAGGATCATGCCGATCACGGCGCAGCCGTAGGGAATTGCCGTCAGCAGGCCGATGTCCAGCGCGCCCTTCACGCCGGTCTGCTTGATGATCGTCGGCAGCCAGAAACTCACGCCGTAGAGCCCCATCACGAAGCAGAAGTAGATGGCGCTCATCAGCCAGACGCGCGGGCTGGACAGCACCTTGCGGATCGGCGGGTCTTCCTTGTGCTGCTCCTCGTTGGCGATGTTGCGCTCCAGCAGCGCCTTCTCGTCCTCGGTCAGCCACTTGGCGTGGCGGATGCGGTCATCGAGGTAGGCGAGCACCCACAGGCCGACCAGGATCGACGGAATGCCTTCGAGCAGGAACATCCACTGCCAGCCGGACCAGCCGTTGTGGCCGTCGAATGCCTGCATGACCCAGCCGGACAGCGGCCCGCCGATCACGCCCGAGAGCGCGATGGCCGTCATGAAGAACGTGGTGGTGCGCCCGCGCCGCTCCGCCGGGTACCAGTAGGTCAGGTACAGGATGATGCCGGGGAAGAAGCCCGCCTCGGCCACGCCAAGCAGGAAGCGCAGCACGTAGAACATGGTCGGCGTGGTCACGAACATCATCGCCGCCGAGATCACGCCCCAGGTGATCATGATCCGCGCGATCCAGATGCGCGCGCCCACGCGGTGCAGGATCACGTTGCTGGGCACCTCGAACAGGAAGTAGCCGATGAAGAAGATGCCGGCGCCCAGCCCGTAGATGGTCTCGCTGAACTTGAGGTCGTTGAGCATCTGGAGCTTGGCGAAGCCCACGTTCACGCGGTCCAGGTAGGCCACCACGTAGCACATCAACAGGAAGGGCACGAGACGCCAGCTCACCTTGCGGTAGGTGGCGTCTTCGAAACCGGCGTCGCGCACGCCGGGGTTCACTGCGGTCGTTGTCATGACTTATCTCCTCATTGGGTTCTTATAAGACTTGCCGCGGGTTGTGAAGGGAGGCGGGCGCTACACGCAGCGCCCGCCGTCCACTTCGATACAGGTGCCGGTGATAAACGCCGCCTCGTCGGAGGCGAGGTAGAGGCAGGCGTTGGCCACGTCCTGCGGGGTGGACATGCGCCCCATCGGGATCGTGGCGAGGAATCTGGCGCGGTTCTCGGGGGTGTCCGGCAGGCCCATGAACTGTTCGAGCAGGCCGGTGGCCCCGATCACCGGGTTGACGCAGTTCACGCGGATGTTGTCCGGGCCGAGTTCGGCCGCCATGGCCTTGCTGGCCGTGATGACCGCGCCCTTGCTGCCGTTGTACCAGACCAGCCCCGGGCGGGGCCGGATGCCGGCGGTGGAGGCCACGTTGACGAAGTTGCCGCCGCCGCGCTGGCGGAAATGCGGGATGAAGTGCCGGGCCGACCAGTAGATGCTCTTGACGTTGACCGCGTAGACGCGGTCGAACTCGTCCTCGGTGATCTCCAGGATCGGCTTGTTGCGATGGGTGGTGCCGGCGTTGTTGACCACGATGTGCACGTCGCCGAAGGCGGCCAGCGTGGCGTCCCGCATGGCGGCCACGTCGTCGCCCCGGGCCACGTCGGCCCAGACCGCGCGCGCGGTGCCGCCGGCCTCGCCAGTCTTCCCATATTGTTCGCGGATCGCGGCGGCGACGCGCTCGGCCGCCTCCAGGTTCAGGTCGGCCACCATCACGGCGGCGCCTTCGCGCGCGAACGTATGGGCGATGCCTTCGCCGAAGCCCGAGCCGCCGCCCGTGACCACGGCCACCTTGCCAGCCAGTCTTGCCATGTCCTGTCTCCTATATAGATAGGCCCGTCGCGGTCTTGGCGCCGCTGGCGGGCATGCTGCCGACGACTTATTAATTAGTGCGCGAACGGCCCCCGTCCGCGCAGGGCGTTGGCCACCATCATCACGGCCAGCAGGAAGGGCAGGGCCACGTAGAGGCACCAGTGGACGCGGTCGCCCACGGTGTCGCCCCATTTGCGCTTGAATACCTGCAGGCGGGGCATGCCGGACGGGTTGGTGGCACGCTTGTTCCGGACATGCCAGGCCATCCAGAAAAAGAAGATGGCGAACGCGACCGACAGAAAATTGATGTTACCCATGTTGAATGGCGATGGTTTTCAGAGTGGTGAATCCGTACAGGGCCTCGAAGCCCTTCTCGCGGCCATAGCCCGACTGGCCGGTGCCGCCGAAGGGCAGCTCCACGCCGCCGCCGGCGCCGTAGTTGTTGATGAAGACCTGGCCGGCGCGCAGCTTGCGGGCCAGCCGTAGCTGGCGGGCGCCGTCGCGCGTCCACAGGCCGGCCACCAGCCCGTAGGCGGTGCCATTGGCGAGGCGCAGCGCCTCTTCCTCGCTGTCGAACGGCATGGCCGCCAGCAGCGGGCCGAAGACTTCCTCCTGGGCCAGCCGGTGGGTGGGCGGCACGTCGCGGAACAGCATCGGCACCTGGTAGTAGCCGGACTCCGGGGCCTCGCCGACGATCTGGCCCTGCGCCATCACGGCAATGCCGGCGTGCTGGGCATCGGAGACGAAGTCCCAGACGCGCTGCTGCTGCTTGCGGCTGATCAGCGGGCCGCATTCGAGGTCGAGCGCGGACGGCCCCACGCGCAGCGACTCGAACACGCCCGAGAGCCGGTCCAGCAGGGTCTCGTAGACGGAGCGCTCCACCAGCAGCCGGCTGCCGGCCGAGCAGGTCTGGCCGGCGTTCTGGACGATGCCGTTGACGATGACGGGCAGCAGCGTGTCCAGGTCGGCATCGGCAAACACGATCTGCGGGGACTTGCCGCCCAGCTCCAGCGTGACCGGCACATGGTTCTCGGCCGCCAGCTGGGCCACGAGCTTGCCGGTCTCGGGCGAGCCCGTGAAGGAAATATGGTTGATGCCCGGATGGCGGGCCAGCGCGGCGCCGGCCTCGTGGCCATAGCCGGTGACGATATTGAGCGCGCCTTCGGGCAGGCCGGCCTCGGCGGCCAGCTCGGCCACGCGCAGCAGGGACAGGCAGGCATCCTCGGCCGGTTTGACCACGCAGGCGTTGCCGGTGGCCAGCGCCGCGCCGACGCTGCGGCCGAAGATCTGGAGCGGGTAGTTCCAGGGGATGATGTGGCCCGTCACGCCGTGCGGCTCGCGCACGGTCAGCACGGTGTAGCCGGGCTGGTAGGGGATGGTCTGGCCGTGCAGCTTGTCTGCCGCGCCGGCGTAGAACTCGAAGTAGCGCGCCACGGCGCGGGCGTCTGCGCGGGCCTGGCGCAGCGGCTTGCCGGTGTCGCGGGCCTCCAGCGCGGCCAGTTCGTCCTCGTGCTCCATCAGCACCAGCGCCACGCGGTTCAGCAGGCGGACACGCTCTGCGGGTGCCATGGCGCCCCAGGCGCCCTCGGCGGCCTGGCGGGCGGCCAGCACGGCCACGCTGATGTCCGTGCTGTTGCCACGGGCAATCTCGGCGAACGGCTCGCCGTTGGAGGGATCGAAAACCTTGATGCGCAGGCCGGAATCGGGGGCGATCAGGCGGTTGGCGACGAAGTGCTGGGCGTGCATGCTTATCTCCGTGCTCGGGTATGGAGCAACTGCTGAATCGGGAATGCCGCATTATCGCGCACCGCGCGGGCCGCGCAAGGCACTTGGCAATTGGGAGGCGGCAACGCGGGAAGCTGGCTTGTCAGCGTGGGGTCAGGAGCGAACCGCTATAATGCCCGCCATCCCACAACACTGGCATTCGGAGAACTCGCATGAGCTTCAACCTCGTCTCCCCGGGCAAGGACCTTCCCAACGATTTCAACGTCATCATCGAGATTTCGGCCCAGAGCGATCCGGTGAAGTACGAGGCCGACAAGGAAACCGGCCTGCTGTTCGTCGACCGTTTCATCGGCACGGGCATGCGCTACCCGGCCAACTACGGCTTCATTCCGCAGACGCTGTCCGGCGACGGCGACCCGGTGGACGTGCTGGTGCTGACGCCGTTCCCGATCCTGGCCGGCGCCGTGGTGCGCTGCCGTGCGCTCGGCATGCTGAAGATGACCGACGAGTCCGGCGTGGACGCCAAGCTGGTGGCCGTGCCCGTGGACAAGCTGAGCCCGGCCACCGCCTTCATGAAGGGCCTGTCCGATGTGCCGCAAAACACGCTCGACCAGATCAAGCACTTCTTTGAGCACTACAAGGCACTTGAGGCCGGCAAGTGGGTCAAGGTGGATGGCTGGGCTGGCATCGAGGAAGCCCACAAGGAAATCACCGACGGCGTGGCGAACTTCAAGAAGTAAGCCGGTTCGCACCAGATCGATGATCGATGGAAAAACCCGCCAGTTTGGCGGGTTTTTTATTCGCCCCGCGCGAACGGGCTGTGATCGTTCAGTTCGTCGAGATAGGCGTCGATGCCCTGGCGCTCGCGGGCCAGGAAACGCTCCACCGCATCGGCGAAGGACGGGTGCGCCAGCCAGTGCGCGGAGCGCGTGGCCACCGGCAGGAAGCCGCGCGCCATCTTGTGCTCGCCCTGCGCGCCGCCTTCGAACGTGCGGAGGCCCTCGGCGATGCAGAATTCGAGCGGCTGGTAGTAGGCGGTCTCGAAGTGGAGGCACGGGTGGTGCTCCAGCGCGCCCCAGTAGCGGCCATAGAGCGTGCTGACGCGCGGATCGGCATCGAACACGACCAGCGAGCTGGCGATGTCGCGCCCGTCGCGGGAGGCCACCACCAGCAGCAGGTTCTCGGGCATGGTCGCGCCGATGCGCCGGAAAAAGTCCAGGTTCAGGTAGGGCGACGAATGATGCTCGCGGTAGGTCTGGCGATAGCAGCGGTTGAAGAACTTCCACGCCTCATCGTCGATCTCCGCTCCTCGCAACTGCCGGAAGGTGATGCCGGCCTCCGCCACGCGGCGCCGCTCCGCGCGGATATTCTTGCGCTTCTTCTGTGAAAGCGTCGCCAAAAAGGCGTCAAAATCGGCGTAGCCGGGGTTGGTCCAGTGGAACTGCACGCCATGCCGCATCATCATGCCGGCTTCGTCCATCAAATCCGCCTCATGGTCGGACGGAAACAGCACGTGCAGCGAGGACATGCCCGATTCCTCGGCCAGTGCCAGCGCAAAGCGCAGCAGCAGGCGGCGCGCGATGTCATCCTCGGCCAGCAGCCGGGCGCCGCGCACCGGGGTGAACGGGATGGCGGACAGCCACTTGGGGTAGTAGGGCACGTCGTGCTGGCGATAGGCATCCGCCCAGGCCCAGTCGAACACATACTCCCCGTAGGAATGCGATTTCGCGTAGAGCGGCATGGCGGCGGCGAGCCGGTCGCGGCCTGTGGCGTGGCCGTTCGGCACCCAAAGCGTCAGGAAGCGCGGCGACCAGCCGGTGTCGTCGGTGGCGCTGCCGCTGGTGTGCATCGCGTGCAGGAAGGCATGGCGCAGGAAGGGCGTGGCGTCAGGCTGGGCGGCCACGAGGGCGTCCCAGTCGGCGACCGGCACCTCGGCCAGGTCCAGGACGATCTCCGTCCGGTAATTGGCCACCGGGGTGTCCGGCTGCGCACTCACCGGCTGACAAGATTCCGACTGCATTCCGCCCGATCCACTCAAGAATTGAAGAATATTTGATCCATCCGACGCCCCATCAGGTGCCGGACGAGTCTACCGGAAGACGTGCGGCGGTGCAGCCATGGCCAGCCAGGTGACGTGCGCGACGGGTGCGCAGTGCGCATCGTAGAATGACAGGGATCACGCCGATTGCCGCACTGGCATGCCGGCGCCCCGAATCCGAAGGCCAGACATGACTCATCCGTTCTTCAACCTGTATTCCCACGGCTTTGCGCGCGTGGCCGTGGGCGTGCCCGAGTGCCGCGTGGCGGACCCGGCCTACAACGCCGACCAGACGCTGGAACTGGCCCGCCAGGCCGTGCAAGGCGGCGCGGCGCTGGTCGCCTTCCCGGAACTGGGCCTGTCGTCCTATACCTGCGATGACCTGTTCCATCAGCGCGCGCTGCTGCGCGAGTGCGAACTGGCGCTCCAGCGCATCGTGGAAGCCTCGGTGTCGCTGCCGGCCGCGCTGGTCGTGGGCATGCCGCTGGTGGTGGAACATCAGCTGTTCAACTGCGCCGTGGTGGTGGCCAACGGCGCCATCCAGGGCGTGGTGCCGAAGAGCTACCTGCCGAATTATTGGGAATTCTACGAGGCGCGCCAGTTCAGTGCTGCGGATTGCGCACCCACCGAGGGCCGCATCTCGCTGCTTGGCGCCACGGTGCCGTTCGGCGCGGGGCTGCTGTTCGAGATCGAGAACATCCCGTTCTTCCGTTTCCATGTGGAAATCTGCGAGGACGTCTGGGTGCCGGTGCCGCCGTCGTCGTTCGCGGCGCTGGCCGGGGCCACGGTGCTGGTGAACCTGTCGGCGTCGAATATCGTCATCGGCAAGTCCGGCTACCGGCACCAGCTGGTGTCGCAGCAGTCGGCGCGCTGCCTGGCGGCCTATCTGTACACCTCGGCCGGCAAGGGGGAGTCGTCCACCGACCTGGCCTGGGACGGCCAGGCGCTGATCTACGAGAACGGCGAACTTCTGGGTGAATCGGAGCGGTTTTCGGACCATTCGCACCTGTTGACGGCCGATGTGGACCTGGAGCGGCTCTCGCGCGAGCGCATGCACCAGACCACCTTTGGCCATTCGGTGCGCCGCCATCGCGAGGAAGTGGAGAAATTCGAGGTGGTGTCGTTCCGCGTGGACGTGCCCACGACGCAGACCCTGCCGCTGGCGCGCAAGGTGGAGCGCTTTCCCTACGTGCCGGCCGATCCGCGCCGCCGCGACGAGCGCTGCATGGAGGTCTACAACATCCAGGTGCAGGCGCTGGTGCAGCGGCTGTCGTCCAGCAAGATCTCGAAGGTGGTCATCGGCGTCTCGGGCGGGCTGGATTCCACCCATGCGCTACTGGTCTGCGCCGCCGCGATGGACCGCCTGGGCCTGCCGCGCGCCAATATCCTCGGCTACACCATGCCCGGCTTTGCCACCAGCGACCGCACGCTCGATCAGGCGCGGCAACTGATGAGCTGGATCGGCTGCACGGCGCGCGAGATCGATATTCGCCCCAGTTGCATGGCGATGCTGAAAGATCTCGACCATCCGTACGCGCAAGGCGAGCCGGTCTACGATGTGACCTTCGAGAACGTGCAGGCTGGCGAGCGCACCAACCACCTGTTCCGGCTGGCCAACCACCATCACGCCATCGTGATCGGCACCGGCGACCTTAGCGAACTGGCGCTAGGCTGGTGTACCTATGGGGTGGGTGACCATATGTCTCACTACAACGTCAACGCCAGTGTGCCGAAGACGCTGATCAGCCATCTGGTGCGCTGGGTGGCCGAAACCGGCCAGGTGGCCGAGGGCGGGGAAGCGGTGCTGACGGCCGTGCTCGACACCGACATCAGCCCGGAACTGGTGCCCGGCGGCACGGGCGCGGACGGCCAGGACAAGGCGCCGGGCCAGAAGACCGAACAGGTCATCGGGCCGTACGAATTGCAGGATTTCAACCTCTATTACACGCTGCGCTTCGGGTTTGCGCCCAGCAAGGTGGCTTTCCTGGCGCTTAGCGCGTGGGGCGATGTGGCGCGCGGCGAATGGCCGAACGGCCCGCATGTTGCGCGTAACGCCTACGAACTTGCCGAGATCAAGCGCGTTCTTGGCATCTTCGTCGACCGCTTCTTCCGCACCAGCCAGTTCAAGCGGTCCTGCGTGCCGAATGCCCCGAAAGTGGGCTCGGGCGGGTCGCTCTCGCCGCGTGGCGACTGGCGCGCCCCAAGTGACGGGGAATCGGCGGTATGGGTGCGCGACCTGGCCCGGATTCCGGACTGATCGAACTGGGGCGAAGGGGCCAAGTGTGCCCATTCCCGCAATCCCGAGGCGGGTTTCGGGCTAGAATCTGTCATCTTCCGACAAACACAGACAGAGGCCAGCCATGAAGCAGATTACCGCCATCATCAAACCGTTCAAGCTCGACGAGGTACGCGAGGCACTGGCGGATGTGGGCGTGACCGGCCTCACCGTAACCGAGGTAAAGGGCTTCGGCCGCCAGAAGGGCCACACCGAGCTGTATCGCGGCGCCGAGTACGTGGTCGATTTCCTGCCGAAGATCAAGATCGAGGTGGTCGTGGCCGAGAATCAGCTCGACACCGTGCTCGATTCAATCGTGAAGGCCGCCCACACGGGCAAGATCGGCGACGGCAAGATCTTCGTGACCGAGATCGAGCGCGTGATCCGCATCCGTACCGGCGAGCAGGACGAAGCCGCAGTCTGACCGGAGCCTATCCGCCAGATCCGCCAGACGGAAAAAAAGCCGGCCCAGCGCCGGCTTTTCTCGTTGTTGAGGCTTCTGCTAGCTTGGCAGTTTCCAGCCAAGCTGCACGGACAGCAGCCGCATGGCCATTGTGACCAGCGCCCCGGTCAGCAGCGCCGCCTCCTGGTCCGCCCGCAGCCACGTCAGTCCCACATAGACCCAGCAGCCCACGAACGAGCAGGTGGCGTAGGGCGAGCGGTCGCGCAGGATCATCGGCACTTCATTGCAGAGCACGTCGCGGACCACGCCGCCGAACACCGCGGAGATGATCCCCATCATCACCGCCACGGTCGGCGTCATCTGCGCCACCAGCGCCAGCGAGGTGCCCGTGACGGAGAACAGCCCCAGGCCGATGGCATCGGCAACCAGCATCGCGCGGTCCGACGCGACCGTGCTCACTACGCGAAATACGATGGCCGCGCCGATCGACATCGCGAAGATCAGCAGCACGTAGTACTCGTGCTCGACCCAGTAGAACGGGCGGCGGTCCAGCAGGACGTCGCGCACGGTGCCCCCGCCGAACGCGGTGGCGAAGGCGACGATGAAGGTGCCGACGGCATCGAGCCGCTGCTTGCGCGCATCCACCACGCCCGAGACCGCGAAGGCGAGCACGCCGACCACTTCCATGACGTGGAGGATCAGCGGCAGCCGCCCCATCAAGAGATCGAACGGCAGGTGCATCGACATCAGGCGCGGGGCTGACGCAGCAAGACCATCAACGCGCCGGCGCCGCCCAGCGACTCGCGCGCCTGGACGAAGGCGATGACCTCCTCCTTCTGTACCAGCCAGCTGCGTACCTTGCCCTTGAGGACGGGCAGCTTGTCCGGCGAGCCGATGCCCTTGCCGTGGATCACGCGCACGCAGCGCACGCCGTTGCGCACCGAGCGGCGCAGGAATTCGGCCAGTGCCTCGCGCGCCTCGTCGCTGCGCAGGCCGTGCAGGTCCACCTTGTCCTGCGGCACCCACTCGCCGCGACGCAGCTTGCGGACCACATCGATGCCGATGCCGGGGCGCCGGAACGACATGGTTTCGTCGATATCGAGCAGATTCTCGACATCGAATTCGTCGGATAACGAGGCTTCCAGCACGGCTTTGTCATTAAGCTGGGTCTGGATGGCGACGGGCGGGGGTTTCTTGGGCGGATGCGCCACGCGGTTGCGGTCGCGCAGGGCGCTGACCTGGCCGACATTGCTGCGGAAGACATTGGCTTCCTCGTCGGCGCGGCGGGTGGCGGCTTCGGCGGCCACGCGTTCGGCCTCGCGGCGCTCGGCGTCAGCCTTGAGATTGTCACGCACCGCGGCCAGATCGTGCAGGCCGAAGCGCTTGGAAGGGGATTTTGCGCCGTGCGACATGGAAAGATTCTCCGGGGGCTCGGCGTCGATTATAAGGGGATTGCGAGGGGGAACGGCCTCCACGCCCTCCATGGCGGAGGGGGGCGGAGGCCGTGACGCTTACTGCAGCGCTTCTACGTAGCGCTGGGCGTCCAGGGCGGCCATGCAGCCCGTGCCGGCGCTGGTGATGGCCTGGCGGTAGATGTGATCCTGCACGTCGCCGGCGGCGAACACGCCCGGGATGTTGGTGGCCGTGGCATCGCCGGACAGGCCGCTCTTGGTCACGATATAGCCGTTCTTCATGTCCAACTGGCCCACGAAGAGGTCGGTGTTCGGCTTGTGGCCAATCGCCACGAACACGCCGGCCAGCTTCAGGTCCTCGGTCTTGGCGGTGTCCTTGGTGCTGCGGATCCGCAGGCCGGTCACGCCCGACTCGTCGCCCAGCACTTCATCCAGCGTATGGTCGTAGCGCAGTTCCACGCGGCCTTCCTTGACGCGCTGGAGCAGGCGGTCTACCAGGATCGGCTCGGCCTTGAACTTGTCGCGGCGGTGGATCAGGGTGACTTTGCTGGCGATATGCGACAGGTACAGGGCCTCTTCCACGGCCGTGTTGCCGCCGCCAACCACCGCGACTTCCTGGTTCTTGTAGAAGAAACCGTCGCAGGTGGCGCAGGCGGACACGCCGCGGCCCATGAACGACTCTTCCGACGGCAGGCCCAGGTACTGCGCCGAGGCGCCCGTGGCGATGATCAGCGCGTCGCAGGTGTACTCGCCCGCATCGCCGATCAGGCGGATCGGCTTCTCGGTCAGCTTGGCTGTGTGGATGTGATCGAAGATGATTTCGGTGTTGAAGCGTTCGGCGTGGGCCAGGAAACGCTGCATCAGGTCCGGGCCCTGCACGCCATTGGCGTCGGCGGGCCAGTTTTCCACGTCGGTGGTGGTCATCAGCTGGCCGCCCTGGGCCAGGCCGGTGATCAGCACGGGCTGGAGGTTGGCGCGGGCGGCGTAGACGGCGGCGGTGTAGCCGGCCGGACCCGACCCGAGAATCAGCACTTTTGCGTGTTTTGCGGACATGTTGCCTTCCTGTGGCCGGCGCACGCGTGCAGCGTTCGCGCCGGTGTAACTCGAAACCGCCATTATAAGTGGGCTGGCGTTTGCCGACTGTTGCAAATTCCAATGGGGCCGATAGCGCGCGCAAGGTTAAAATGGCCGCCATCGTCTACCCCGAGCGATCTGAAGCGATCATCCGAACCCAAGGCATGGCCCGCGCAACCACCACTACCCGTACCGACCCGTCGGCACTCCCCTCGCGAATCGGCAAGCTGCTGGGCGAGGTGCGCTGGTTCCTGCTGCTGGCCGTCACCCTCGGCTTCGTGTGCGTGCTGGCCAGCTACAGCAAGGCGGACCCCGGCTGGTCCCACGCCAGCCAGGTGGCGGATATCCACAATCTGGGCGGCCGCGTGGGCGCCTGGGTGGCGGACGTGCTGTTCTTCATCTTCGGCTTCTCCGCCTACTGGTGGAGCGTGCTGCTGATGCGCCGCTGCTGGCGCGGCTGGCGCACCCTGACCGCCGAACTGCCCGAGCGCGTGCCGGATCCGCAGCACAGCGTGGCGATCAGCTGGATCGGCTTCGGCCTGACGCTGGTGTCGAGCATGGGCCTCGAGGCCATCCGCATGTACCCGCTGCGCGCCGCGCTGCCCCGGGCCCCGGGCGGCGTGCTGGGCGACCTGCTCGGCGGCTGGCTGCAGCTGGCGCTGGGTTTTTCGGGCGCCACGCTGCTGTTGCTGCTGATGTTCGCCATCGGGCTGTCGCTGTTCTTCCATTTCTCGTGGCTCTCCGTGGCCGAACACGTCGGCGGCTTCGTCGAAACGCTGTTCCTCGGCTTCAAGGCCCGCCGCGAGAAGAAGCAGGACCGCATCATCGGCGCCGCGGCCAAGGTGGAACGGACCGAGACCGTGGAAGTGCAACGCGTGCGCCAGGAGGAAGCCACACCGGTGCAGATCGTGCGCCCGCAGGCCGTGCCCAAGCACGAGCGGGTGGAGCGCGAGAAGCAGCAGCCGCTGTTTGCCGATATCCAGGACTCCGACCTGCCGCCGCTGTCGCTGCTCGACCCCGTGCCCGCCCATCAGGAGACGGTGAGCGCCGAAACGCTCGAATTCACGTCGCGGCTGATCGAGAAGAAACTCAAGGACTTCGGCGTCGAGGTCAAGGTCGTGGCCGCCTACCCGGGGCCGGTCATCACCCGCTACGAGATCGAGCCGGCCACCGGCGTCAAGGGCAGCCAGATCGTCAATCTGGCGCGCGACCTGGCGCGCTCGCTGTCGCTGGTGTCGATCCGCGTGGTGGAAACCATCCCGGGCAAGAACTACATGGGGCTGGAGCTGCCGAACCCCAAGCGCCAGACCGTTCGTCTGACTGAAATTCTCGGTTCCCACGTCTACAACGAAAGCGCGTCCAGCCTGACCATGGCGCTGGGCAAGGACATCGCCGGCAAGCCGATGGTGGCCGACCTCGCCAAGATGCCGCACTGCATGGTGGCCGGCACGACCGGCTCGGGCAAGTCGGTGGGCATCAACGCGATGATCCTGTCGCTGCTCTACAAGGCCAAGCCCGAGGCCGTGCGCCTGATCCTGATCGACCCGAAGATGCTGGAAATGAGCGTCTACGAAGGCATTCCGCACCTGCTCTGCCCGGTGGTCACGGACATGCGCCAGGCCGGCAACGCGCTGAACTGGGCCGTGGGCGAGATGGAGCGGCGCTACAAGCTCATGAGCAAGCTGGGCGTGCGCAACCTGGCCGGCTACAACAAGAAGATCGACGAGGCGGCGGCGCGCGAGGAAAAGGTGCCGAATCCGTTCAGCCTGACGCCGGATGCCCCCGAGCCGCTCGAGAAGCTGCCGACCATCGTCATCGTCATCGACGAACTGGCCGACCTGATGATGGTGGTGGGCAAGAAGGTCGAGGAACTGATCGCCCGTATCGCCCAGAAGGCCCGCGCGGCCGGCCTGCACCTGGTGCTGGCCACGCAGCGGCCGTCCGTGGATGTGATTACCGGCCTGATCAAGGCCAACGTGCCGACCCGGATTGCGTTCCAGGTCAGCAGCAAGATCGACTCGCGCACCATCCTCGACCAGCAGGGCGCCGAGGCGCTGCTGGGTATGGGCGACATGCTCTACCTCGCGCCGGGCACCGGGTTTCCGGTACGCGTGCACGGCGCCTTTGTCTCCGATGAGGAAGTACACCGCGTGGTGGAGCAGCTCAAGGCATCCGGCGAGGCCAACTATATCGAGGGCATCCTCGAGGGCGGGCTGGTCGATGGCGATGGCGCGGGCGACAGCCTGGGCGGCGGCGCCGGCATCGGCGGCGGGGGCGGCGAGGCCGATCCGCTGTACGATCAGGCCGTCGAGGTGGTGGTCAAGAACCGCCGGGCTTCGATTTCGCTGGTGCAGCGCCACCTGCGCATCGGCTACAACCGCGCCGCGCGGCTGCTCGAGGACATGGAAAAGGCCGGACTGGTCTCGGCCATGTCGGGCAACGGCAACCGCGACATCCTGGTGCCGGCCGGCGCCGGGGCGGGTGCGCGCGACGACGACTAGGCACGGCCGGGGCGGCGAGGGGCGGTCAAGGGGCGGCAAGGGGTGGTCGGCGTCAAATGTGACGCGTAACATACCGTTACCCCGGTCACAGGAATCCGGCGCCCCGCGCCCGGCTCTAACCGGGCATCCACTACTCAGGAAAGGCTGACTCCATGCGACATCGCATTCTTGCGTCCACCTGCGCCGCGCTCGTGCTGCTGGCGGCTGCCGCATCGGCCGCCCAGGCCGCCGCGACCGACCAGCTGCAGAGCTTTGTGACCAGCGTGAAGACCGCGCGTGGCGAATTCACCCAGAAGCAGCTCAAGGGGCAGGGCGGCGAAGGCAAGGCCGGCGGCACGTCCAGCGGCACTTTCGCGTTCTCGCGCCCCGGCAAGTTCACGTGGCGCTACACCAAGCCCTACGATCAACTGCTCCAGGCCGATGGCCAGACGCTGTACATCTACGATAAAGACCTGAACCAGGTGACCGAGCGCAAGCTGGACAACGCGCTGGGCTCGAGCCCGGCCGCGATCCTGTTTGGCAGCAACGACCTGACCAAGAATTTCGATGTGAAGAATGGCGCCACGCGCGACGGCGTGGAGTGGCTGGAGCTGACGCCGAAGTCCAAGGACACCCAGTTCGAGAAGATCCAGATCGGCTTCAAGGCCGGCAACCTGGAGGCGATGGAGTTGCGCGATGCCTTCGGCAATACCACGCTGCTGACTTTCTCGGCGATGCAGAAGAATCCATCGCTGCCGGCGGACACGTTCCGCTTCACGGTGCCGAAGGGCGCCGACGTGATGAAGCAATGAGGCCCACCATGCCCGCCGATTTTCCGCCGTCGTTCCCGCTGTCGTTCCCGCTGTCTGTCCTGACCCAGCGCCTGCTGGGCGGGGCTGCCGTCCTGCTGCTGGCCGCTTGCGCCCAGGCGCCGGCCAACCGCTTCGACGTGGACGCCTTCCTGCGTGCATCGGACACGGCGATGCCCGAAGTGCTCGGCAATCCGGACTTCCTCAAGGCCACGCGTGTGCCGCACACCCAGTGCGCCACGTTGCTGCAATCGGCGCACAGCGGGGTGCTGGAAGACCTGCCGGCCAGCAATGCGGCGCGCGGGCCGGCATGGCTGCTCCATCCGGCCGATGCGCCGGACAAGGTATGGCTGGTGGTGGGAGTGGCCGGCGGCGAGCGGACCTGCCATGGTCCGCTGCCTGCGGATGCCATGAAGGTGCTGGCCGACCGGGCCAAGGGCTGAAGACTGAGGGCTGAAGACTATGTGCTGGCGGGGGTGGGGCTACGGTTACGCCTGCGCCTCGCGCGCGTAGCGCTGGCGCGGCACCGGCAGCTTCTGCAATTTCTCGCGCCGGATCCGGATCGCTTCCTCGTCGCCGCGCTTGATTGCGGCGCGCAACTTCAACACGGCTTTCCGATATTGCCTCTTCTTGCGGATGCGGGTCGTGATGGCCATGGCAGTGGCTTCCTCCTGGCGAGCCGGCCGTAGGGCCGGCGGGGTTGGAAAAGCTGGGCAAGCCTAGTTAAACCTAGGTAAGCGTCAAGGCGAGCCCCATGGTATCAGAGCAGGAAGCGACGGTTGTCGTTGGGCGGATACTGGCTTTCCACCTTCTTGAAGCGCAGCTTGGTACTGCTTTTGAGCTTGCGCCCCGCCATCTTGCGCTGCAACTGCCGGTGCACGGCGCGGATATGGCCGACCGAGCCCTGGGCATACGGCTGGCCGTCCGTGGCGCCGGGCAGGCCGCCGCCAGCCGCAAGTGCAGCATTGTGCGCTTCTGCCGACTTCTTGATCAGTACGTCCAGCGCCTGGCGCGCGCGCACGGCCGCGTGCAGCGGCCCGTCGGCCGGATTGGCCTTGGCCCGCACCGCATCCTGCGGCAGCCGCACATTGCCGGCCACGCGGCGCAGCGCCGCGCGCAGTTCGGCGCCATCGAGCTGGCCTTCCTGGACGATCCACACCGCGTCGTGCCGCAGCCAGCCCTCCACGTCGGCCAGCCGGCGCAGCAGCGCGGGCATCAGCAGCCGGCCGCCGAAGCGGCGCGTGCGCCGGATCGCGGACAGCCCGATGCGGCGCACCTGCGGGTTCTCGTGGTCGACCAGATCCTCGATCAGGCGGTCGGCCTCTTCCTGCGATCCGATCATCTCGGAAAACTGCCCTGCCAACGAGATTTCTTCCACGCCGCTGAGCTTGTTCTTGCTCGCGAGGCGGGACATCTTGAACAACAGCATGCGGTAACGCAGCATAGGGATCCTCGAACTTGTAACCGATGAACGTCTGCCACGCCCGGTCGGGTGATACACGGGCCATTGGACGTTATCGGCAAGGTTGAAGGGATTCTTTAGGCCCTCCGGCGATGGTCTACACTGTCACGTTCCGCGCCGCGGCAAGGCCGCGCGCGCCCAGATCCAAGAGGTAGAGCCATCGTGGCGGATTCGCTGTTTTCCGACCCCCCTGAACGTTCC
Organism: Cupriavidus sp. 2KB_3; assembly: GCF_052115685.1. NCBI lineage: Bacteria > Pseudomonadati > Pseudomonadota > Betaproteobacteria > Burkholderiales > Burkholderiaceae > Cupriavidus > Cupriavidus sp. 2KB_3. The sequence continues at coordinate 40,869 of NZ_JBFRHD010000008.1, read as the reverse complement.
CGGCAACCGCTGGCGGAACGCCTGCGCCCACGCACCATCGACGAGGTCATCGGCCAGCAGCACCTGCTGGGGGCCGGCAAGCCGCTGCGCGTGGCGTTTGCCTCCGGCGAGCCGCATTCGATGATCCTGTGGGGTCCGCCCGGCGTGGGCAAGACCACGCTCGCGCGGCTGATGGCCAACGCGTTCGATGCCGAGTTCATCGCGCTGTCGGCCGTGCTGTCGGGCGTCAAGGACATCCGCGAGGCGGTGGAGCGCGCCGAGCAGTACCGCGCCCATGGCCGCCGCACGCTGGTGTTCGTCGACGAGGTGCACCGCTTCAACAAGAGCCAGCAGGACGCCTTCCTGCCGCACGTGGAAAGCGGCCTGTTCACGTTTATCGGCGCCACCACGGAAAACCCGTCGTTCGAGGTCAACGGCGCGCTGTTGTCCCGGGCGGCGGTCTACGTGCTCAAGAGCCTGGACGACGCCGAACTGAAGCAGCTTGTGCTGCGCGCCAGCGAGGAACTGGGCGGGCTGGCCTGGGAGGACGAGGCGCTCCAGCTGATCGTCGGCTCGGCCGACGGCGACGGGCGCAAGCTGCTGAACAATATCGAGATCGTCGCGCGCGCAGCCCGCAACGCGGGGCAGGACCGCATCGACACGGCGCTGCTGGGCAGCGCGCTGGCCGAGAACCTGCGCCGCTTCGACAAGGGCGGCGATGCGTTCTACGACCAGATCAGCGCGCTGCACAAGTCCGTGCGCGGGTCCGATCCGGACGGTACGCTGTACTGGTTCTGCCGCATGCTCGACGGCGGCGCCGATCCGCGCTATCTGGCGCGGCGCATCGTGCGCATGGCCTGGGAGGACATCGGGCTCGCCGATCCACGTGCGGCACGCATCACATTGGATGCGGCCGAGACCTATGAGCGGCTCGGCTCGCCCGAGGGCGAACTGGCGCTGGCCCAGGCGCTGCTGTATCTCGCCATCGCCCCGAAGTCGAATGCCGGCTACAACGCCTACAACGCCGCGCGGGCCTTCGTGGCCAAGGACAAGTCGCGCCAGGTGCCGGTGCACCTGCGCAACGCGCCGACCAAGCTGATGAAGGAACTCGGCTACGGCCACGCCTACCGTTACGCGCACGACGAGCCCGAGGCTTATGCGGCCGGCGAGCATTACCTGCCGGACGACCTGCGCCGCCAGGACTGGTACCAGCCCACGCCGCGCGGCCTGGAAGGCAAGATCGGCGACAAACTGCGCCACCTGCGCGACCTCGACGCGGCCTGGCGCCGCGAACATCGGTCGGACAAGCGTGATGAGAAAGACTGAGACGACTCTGAAAATGCCGGACAAGGCGGGAAGAAGGTGGGAAAAAGGGCGCTGACTCGGTCGCGGCAGGGGGTGCCGGTGCAGTAAAATGGCGCCCATCGCCGGCATGTCGCCGGCACTGCACACCCATCGCTCCCGCAACATGCTCGACATTCAGCTGCTCCGCAAAGACATCGACGCCGTGGCCCAAAGGCTGGCCACGCGCGGTTTTCAACTCGACGTGGCGACGTTCCAGGCCCTCGAGGCCGAACGCAAGCAACTGCAAACGCAGACCGAAGACCTGCAGGCGCGCCGCAACAGCCTGTCGAAGCAGATCGGCATGCTCAAGGGCAAGGGTGAAGACGCCTCCGGCCCGATGGCCGAGGTCGCCGGCATTGGCGACACGCTGAAGGCGTCGGCCCAGCGTCTGGCGGAGATCCAGGAGCAGATCCACGACGCGATCATGTCAGTCCCGAACCTGCCGGACGCGAGCGTGCCGGTGGGCAGCGACGAGACCGGCAATGTCGAGGTACGCCGCGTTGGCACGCCGCGCACGTTCGACTTCGAGGTCAAGGACCATGTGGACGTGGGCGCCAGGCTCGGCCTCGACTTCGAGACCGCCACGCGCGTGACTGGCTCGCGCTTCTCCTTCCTGCGCGGCGGCGTGGCGCGCATGCACCGCGCGCTGGTGCAGCTGATGGTGGACACCCACACGCTCGAGCACGGCTACACCGAGATGTACGTGCCGTACATCGTCAATGCCGCGTCGATGCGTGGCACGGGCCAGCTGCCCAAGTTCGAGGACGACCTGTTCAAGGTGCCGCGCAAGGTGGGCGGCGAAGATGGCCAGGACACCATCGAGAACTTCTACCTGATCCCGACCGCCGAAGTGCCGCTGACCAATATGGTTCGCGACGCCATCGTGGCCGGCGACAAGCTGCCGCTGCGCTACGTCGCCCATACGCCGTGCTTCCGCTCGGAGGCAGGCTCGTACGGCAAGGACACGCGCGGCATGATCCGCCAGCACCAATTCGACAAGGTGGAGATGGTGCAGGTGGTGCCGCCCGAGCAGTCGATGGACGCGCTTGAGCAGATGACCGGCCATGCCGAGGCTATCCTCAAGAAACTGGAACTGCCGTTCCGCACCGTGGTGCTCTGCACGGGCGACATGGGCTTCGGCAGCACCAAGACCTATGACATCGAGGTGTGGATCCCGGCGCAGAACACCTACCGCGAGATCAGCTCGTGCTCGAGCATGGGCGACTTCCAGGCGCGCCGCATGCAGGCCCGCTTCCGCGCGGGGCAGGGCAAGCCGGAACTCGTGCACACGCTGAACGGCTCGGGCCTGGCCGTGGGCCGCACGCTGGTGGCGATTCTCGAGAACTACCAGAACGCCGACGGTTCGCTGACGGTGCCGAAGGCGCTGCAGCCGTATATGGGCGGCATCACAACGCTGCAACCGGAAGCGTAAAATTATTGCGCAAGCCGCTTGCAAAGGCGGGCGCAACATCGCTATAATCTTGGTTTCGCCGCAAGGACGACCAAGTTACCGGAGAGGTGGCAGAGTGGTCGAATGTACCTGACTCGAAATCAGGCGTACCGGCGACGGTACCGTGGGTTCGAATCCCACCCTCTCCGCCAGCATAAGAAGCCACCCAGCAACATCGGGTGAGCAACAAACAGTAGTAACACTCAGACCGACGCACTGTGCAAGCAGGCGTCGGTTTTGTTTTTCTGCTCGTCCTCCCCCCCCCCACACACATCCCATCTACACGTCCCAATATGGCGGACTGCCGATCGCTTCGCGCAGGTGCTCCACCAGCGCCCGCAGCTTGGCGGACGCGCGTCGGCCTTCCGCATGGGCGACGTAGATCGACTCGGCTGCCGGCTGCACGCCGATGTCCACGCTCCGCAACGCCCCCGACTTCAATGCAGCGCCGGCCAGGAAGGTTGGCAATAGCGCGATGCCGAGACCGGCCAGTGCCGCGTCGAGCATCATGTCGCCGTTGTTGACCCGCAGGCGGGCGCGGGCGCGTAGGGAAATCATCTCGCCGTCCTGCAGGAACGACCAGTCCGCGATACCCCGGTTCGTATAGAAGATGCCGTGATGACGCTGCAAGGCCTCGGGCGAATCAGGCGCGCCGCATTGGTCGAGGTAGGCCGGCGATGCCACGAGCAGCCGGCGGCTCGGTGCCAGGGGCCAGGCCACCAGCCGCGAATCGCCGACGGCGCCGTGGCGGATCACCGCGTCGTAGCCTTCCGATGCCGCATCCACGCGGCGATCGTCCAGGTCTAGCAAGAGATCGATGTCGGGATGCCGGGCCAGGAACGGATAGAGCGCCGGCCCCAGGTGCATGCGCCCGAATGTCACCGGCGCGGCAATCCGCAGCGGGCCGGACAGCGTGCCGCGCCGCTCGGCCATTTCCGCTGCGGCGTCCTCCACTTCCCGCAGGATCCGCGTGGCACGTTCCAGGAACGCGGCGCCGTCTTCCGTCAGGCTGACCCGCCGTGTGGTGCGGTGAAGCAGGCGCGCGCCCAGCCCCTGCTCAATCTCGGCCAGCCGCTCGCTGACTACCGACTTCGACAGGTGCAGCCGCCGCGCCGCCTCCGTAATCGACCCGGACTCGGCCACCGCCACGAAACTTGCCACGCCTTCAAGTTTGAACATTGTTCGGTTTTTCCGAAAAGCAGAATCGTGATTAGCACTATACCGCTGTCTAATCCCAGCGCCCATACTGTGTTCAGACGCGGCGCACATGGGTGTGCCGAACCGAAATCGATGAATCTAATCAACGGAAACCGGAGCACATCATGGAACGACTGAACGGCAAGGTGGCGATCATCACGGGTGCGAGCAGCGGCATTGGCCTGGCCACCGCGGAATTGTTTGCGAAGGAGGGCGCGAAGGTCGTGGTTGGCGCGCGGCGCCAGGCGGAACTGGACGCCCTTGTGGCCCGCATTCGCGCGGCTGGCGGCGAGGCCGTGGCACTGGCGGGCGACGTCCGGCAGGAAAGCTATGCCCGCGCACTGGTGGATCTGGCGGTCGAGCAGTACGGCAAGCTCGACATCGCCTTCAACAACGCGGGCACGCTGGGCGAGGGCGGCCCGAGCACCGGGGTGTCGGAAGCTGGCTGGAACGAGGCACTGGCGATCAACCTGACCGGCGCGTTCCTCGGCGCCAAGCACCAGATCGCGCAGATGGCGAAGCAGGGCAGTGGATCGGTGATCTTCACGTCGACGTTCGTGGGTTACACGGTCGGCTTCCCCGGCACGGCCGCCTACGCCGCCAGCAAGGCTGGCCTGATTGGCCTGACGCAGGCGCTGGCGGCGGAATACGGGCCGCAGGGCGTGCGCGTCAATGCGATCCTGCCGGGCGCCGTGGAAACGGATATGTATCGCGAAAAGAACGACACGGCGGAAGCACAGTCATTCATCACCAACCTGCACGCGCTCAAGCGCGTGGGCCAGCCAGAGGAACTGGCGCGCTCGGTGTTGTACCTGGCCTCCGATGACTCGGCGTTCGTGACCGGCACCGCGTCCCTGGTGGACGGCGGCCTCTCCATCACCCGGACCTGAGTCAGCGATCCGCTGCCGTCGCGGCGTTCGGCGTCACCGCGCCGGGCAGCCGCGACACCAGCAACTGGTCGATCTTGTGATGATCGATGTCCAGCACCTCGAAGCGGTAGCCCGCCACGGTGATCGACTCGGACTTCTTCGGAATCCGCTTCAGCGAGTAGATCACCAGGCCGGCCGCCGTATCGACGTAGTCCTCGCCGGGCAGCGAATCGAGTTCGAGCGCCTTCTTGAGGTCCACCAGCGGCGTCACGCCGTCCACCAGCCATGACGTCTCGTCGCGCCGCACGATCTGCTCGTCCTCGGCCGAATAGAGGATGTCTCCCATCAGCGCGCCGACGATGTCGTCGAGCGTGACGATGCCCACCACGAGCCCGTACTCGTTCATCACTACGGCAAAGCTCTCGTGCATCTCGCGGAAGCGCGTCAGGGACTCGGACAGCGTCAGTGTGTCCGGAATCACCAGCACGTTCTTGTCGTGATGCCGGCCGATGTTGCCGAGCACCGTGGCGCTTTCGTCGGCCAGCAGCCGTTGCAGGATGTCCTTTGAGTCGATATAGCCGAGCACGTCGTCCAGGTCGTGCCCGCAGACCGGGTACTGCGCGTGCGGCTGGCTGACCAGCTTGCGGCGCACGCTGTCGGCGGTCTCGTCCAGTGTCAGGTAGATCACGTCGTCGCGCGGGGTCATGATCGCCGTGATGCCCTTCGAATCCAGTTCGAACACATTCTCGATCAGGTGCAGCTCGTGCTTGTGGAGCACACCGGCCTCGGCGCCGGCATCGACCATCGCGGCGATATCCTCGGTGGTGATCTGGTCCACCGGCTTGGTCGGAATGCCGAGCAGCTTCAGCATGGCGTCCGCCGCCGCGTTGAAGATCCACACCACCGGCTTCAGCACGCGCAGCAGCGTGAGAATCGGCTCAATGACCACCACCGCGCAGCGCTCGGGGAAGGTCATGGCAATGCGCTTCGGAATCAGGTCCGCGAACTGGATGAACAGCAGCGTCACCACGAGGAAGGAGCCGATATTGGCCACGCGCAGGGCGTGGGTGGCACTCATGTAGGGAGTCAGCGCCGCGAAGACGAGGTCGGAGACGTGCTTCTCGCCCAGGATACCGGCGAGGATGGCCACGCTGTTCACGCCGATCTGCACGATGGTGAAGAAGTTGCCGGGCTCTTCCTTGAGCCGCAGCACCTTGGTGGCGCGGTGGTCGCCGCGCTCGGACAGGACCTGGAGCTTGGTGCGCCGGGCGGCGGTCAGCGCGATCTCCGAAATCGAGAAGAACGCGCTTATCAGGACGAGGAGAATCAGGGTCAGGACGAACATGTGGGTTTCACGCGCCTGTCGGTGCGGGTTGATGATGGTGCACGCCGCGCGGGTCTGTCAATGCGACGGTTCTCATTGCGATGGTTCTCATTGCGGCGGCTCTCATTTACGGCGGTTCTCATTTGTCGGGCGCGTCGAACTGCACGCGCGGGGCTTCCAGCCGGTGGGGCAGGGTGGCTGCCAGCTCGGCGGCGGCGCTGGTGAACTGGGTGCGCATGTCGTCCACAAGGCTGGAGGCGCCCCGGTGGCTCGCGCGTAGCAACTGGATCTCGAACGGCAGCACCGGTTCGATATCGTGCAGTGCCACATTGGCCGGGTTGGCGCTCAGCGCCGTGTACTGGTCGAGCACGGTCAGGCCAAGCCCCGCATCGACCAGCGCCAGCGCCAGCGAGTAGGTCTGCACCTCCAGCGTGGAGTGCGGCTCCAGGGCGTGGCGCGCCAGCGTCTGGCGCACCAGCAGGCCCAGCGAGGTGTCATCGTCGTAGCCAACGAAGGGGCGGTCCATCAGCTTGTGCATCGACACCGCCCCGCGCCGCCCTCCGCCCGGCAGCGGCAGCGTGCGCGGCACGGCCAGCAGCATCCGCCCCGCGGCCACCGGTTCCGAGGAGATGGCCTCGTGCCGGGGCGGCGAGAAGGCGAAGCCCACGTCGATCTGGTTGGCCAGCAGCGCGTCCACGATCTCGTTGGTGTGGTGGGTTAGCACCTGGACCTGGGTTTCCGGGTGCCGCGCGCAGAAGCGCCGCACCGCCGGCACCAGCAGCGGGTTGGCCAGGCTCGGCGTGGCCGCCACGCGCAGCCGGCCGGCGCCCTTGTGGCGCAGGCTCTCGGACACGCGCCGCACGCGCTCGATCTCCCCATATAGCCTTTCGACATCCCCGTAGAGCGCGGTTGCCTCGGGCGTGGGTTGCAGCCGGCCGCGTACGCGCTCGAAGAGGCGGAAGCCCAGCGAGGCCTCGGCGTGCTGCAACACCCGCGTCACCACGGGCTGGGAGACGTGGAGCAGGCGCGCGGCCTCGCTGACGGTGCCGGTCAGCATGACGGCGCGGAAGACTTCGATCTGGCGCAGGCGCATCGTTGTGGTGCTGGAAATCGTCCGGAAAGGTGCGGGGAAATGGCCTCGATCCCGCCGTGCACTACGGGTAAGCCCGGGTGGCCGGCATCCATAGCCTGGGGACATATTCTGGCACGTATTGGCATTGGGCAAGCCGCGCGCGGTGGACTACGCTCTGGCCCATCGATTCGATATGGATGGCAAGGCAGGTTCGATGCGCATAGCGATTGTGGGAGCGGGGGTGGTCGGCATGACCACAGCATGGCGGCTGGCCCAGGACGGCCACGAGGTCACCGTACTGGAGCGCCACGAGGGGCCGGGCGAGGAGACCAGCTTCGCCAACGGCGGGCAGCTGAGCTACAGCTACGTGGCGCCGCTGGCCGGGCCAGGCGTGCTGTCGAAGGTGCCGGGCTGGCTGCTGGACCGCGATTCGCCGATGCGCTTCCGTCCGACCGCCGACCCGGCCCAGTGGCGCTGGCTGATGGCCTTCGTGCAGGCGTGCAACGCCGCCACCAGCGAGGCGACCACGCGCAAGCTGCTGCGGCTGGCTTTCTACTCGCGCGACCTGATGCAGGCCTTCGTGGAAGGCCCGGAGGCACGCGGCGAGGGCGGCGGCTTCGACTTCGCACGGCGCGGCAAGCTGGTGGTGCATCGCAACGAGGCCGCCTATGCGTCGGCCTGCCGGCTGCTGGACTACCAGGCCAGTCTGGGCTGCGAACAGCAGGCGCTGGACCGCGACGCCACGGTGGCGCTGGAGCCCGCGCTGGCCGGCATTCGGGGCGATATCGCTGGCGCCATCTACACGCCGAGCGAGGAAGTGGGCGATTGTCATCGCTTCTGCCTCTCGCTGGCCCATCTGTTGCAAGGGAAGGGCAATGTGTCGATGCGGTTTGGCACACGTGTCACAGGATTGATGACATCGGGCGTCCAGGTGGTGGGCGTGAGGACGACCGATGACGAGGTGCGCGCGGACGCGGTGATCGTCGCGGGCGGCATCGGCAGCGTGCCGCTGCTACGTCCGCTCGGCGTGCGGCCGATGCTGTGGCCGCTCAAGGGTTACAGCATCACGGTGCCGATTGCCGATGGCGCGCGGGCGCCGCATATCAGCGTGACGGACTTCGCCAACAAGATCGTCTACGCGCGCATCGGCAATACGCTGCGCGTGGCCGGCATGGCGGATCTGGTGCGCGGCGGGCCGACCATCGACCGCGAGCGCGCGCAGACGCTGGTCGCCCAGACCCGCGCCGTGTTTGGCGGCGTGGCCAATGGCGCCGGACTCGACGCTCTGCAGCCCTGGGCCGGCCTGCGCCCGGCCACGCCAGACGGCCTGCCGCTGGTCGGCCCGTCGCGCCTGCCGGGCCTGTGGCTGAACCTGGGCCATGGCGCGCTCGGGTTCACGCTGGCGATGGGCAGCGCGGGGTTGCTGGCGGACCAGCTGGCCGGGCGCGCGCCCGCCATCGGCGCGGAAGATTTCAGTGCGGCCCGGGCCTAGCCGGCCGGCGCACATTGGGTGTTGAAGTTTGTTGTACGGAAGTGGGATTGCCTCAAGCTGATTAAACCAAGCCCCATCAAGGAGCGAAAACCATGAAGTCACTGCGTGTCCGTCTGACCCCTACCTGCCTGTCCACCCGCCTGCTGGCCGCTGCCGTGCTGGCCTGCGCTGCCGCCGGCGCGCACGCCGCCGATGGCGATACGCTCAAGAAGATCAAGGACACCGGCGTGATCTCGCTCGGCTACCGCGAGTCGTCGATCCCGTTCTCGTACACGGACGGCAAGGAGGTCATGGGCTACTCGCACGAGATCCTGTTGCAGATCGTCGACAAGATCAAGACCACGCTGAACATGCCGAACCTGCAGGTCAAGCTGACGCCGATCACCTCGCAGAACCGCATTCCGCTGATGCAGAACGGCACGATCGACATCGAATGCGGCAGCACGACCAACAACCTCGAGCGCCAGAAGCAGGTGGCCTTCTCGAACAGCCTGTTCGTCTACGGTATCAAGATGCTGACCAAGAAGGACTCGGGCGTGACCGACTTCGCCCAGCTCAAGGGCCGCAACGTGGTCACCACGGCCGGCACGACGGGCGAGCGCCTGCTGGTCAAGATGAACGGCGAGCAGGGCATGAACATGAACCTGACCAGCGCCAAGGACCATGGCCAGGCGTTCCTGATCCTGGAAACGGGCCGCGCGGTGGCCTTCGTCATGGACGAGCCGCTGCTGTACGGCGAGCGCACCAAGGCCAAGAACGCGAGCGAATGGGTCGTGGCTGGCGAGCCGCTCCAGACCGAGAACTACGCCTGCATGTTCCGCAAGGACGACGCCTCGTTCAAGAAGCTGGCCGATGGCGTGGTATCGGACCTGATGCTGAGCGGCCGTGCCGAGAAGCTCTACACGAAGTGGTTCCAGTCGCCGATTCCGCCGCGCAACATCAATATGAACTACCCGATGTCGCCGGACATGAAGGCGCTGTACGCGGCGCCGAACGACAAGGCGTTCCAGTAAGGGAGCAGGAGACTGGCGGCGCGCGGCGCGCCGGTCCGTCACGCCGAGTCCCTGACTGGGTGGCGGATCGGTTATATAGCCATAATGAATCGTTATTTCGCGTTTGATAGTGTTTGCGGTAGTGTGGAGCCCGTTATAGGCTCTTAGGAGCCTCCGGTTCGCCCCCAAAAGGGGTAAGCCGGCCCTGACCCCGCATCTCACTGGAGAACTTATGCGCTCGATTCGTACTGGCTTGCTCAAATCCCTGTTGGCTTCCGCGCTGCTGGCTGGCGTTGCCGGATTCACGGCCACGGCCGCCAGCGCCGCCGATCTGCTCGACACGGTGAAGCAAGCCGGCGTGCTCAAGATTGGCGTGGAAGGCACGTATCCGCCGTTCGGCTATCGCGGCGCGAAGAACGAACTCGAGGGCTTCGACGTGGACGTGGCACGGGCCATCGCCGGCAAGCTGGGCGTGAAGCCGGAGTTCGTGACCACCGAATGGAGCGCGATCATTGCCGGCCTGCAGGCGGGCAAGTTCGACATCATCGTCAATCAGGTTGCGGTGACGCCGCAGCGCAAGCAGACCCTCGATTTCTCCACGCCCTACGTCTACTCGGCGGCACAGTTGATCCAGCGCAAGGACGACAAGCGCGAGTTCAAGTCACTGGATGACCTGAAGAACCACAAGCTCGGCGTCAGCCTGGGCAGCAACTACAACGAACTGGCCAAGTCGGTGCCCGGCATCGACGTGAAGACCTATCCCGGCGCGCCCGAGTACCTGCGCGACCTGGCCTCGCAGCGGATCGACGCGGCGCTCAATGACCGGCTGATGGTCAACTACCTGATCAAGAACGCCAACCTGCCGCTGCGCCCAGGCGCCGTGGTGCCCGGTGCCAATACCGAGGTCGCCATCCCGTTCCGCAAGGACAATCCGAAGTTCGCCCAGGCCATCGACAAGGCGCTGGAAGACCTCCGCAAGGACGGCACGCTGGTGAAGCTGTCGACCAAGTGGTTCGGCTCGGATGTGACCAAGGCGGCGAAGTAAGCGGGCCAGGTTTGCACGCCCACCCGGGCCAACCCGCTGCAACCCATACCAACCAGGCCGACTCCGATGAGTCGGCCTTTTTTTCGTGGCCGGATCACGTATGATCCCGGCATTCCGGATTCCCGAACGCCTCCTGCCATGTCCGCCCTCGCCCTCGTGATGGATTCGCTGCCCGTGCTGTTGCAGGGCGCCCTGCTCACGCTGAAGTTCGCCGTGCTGTCGATGGCGTTCGGCCTGGTGATTGGCATTGTGGTCGCGCTGATGGGCATCAGCCATGCGCCGACTCTCAAAATGGTGGCGCGCGTGTACGTCAGCATCATGCGCGGCACGCCGCTGCTGGTGCAGATCTTCGTGGTCTATTACGGGCTGCCGAGCGTGGGGATTGCGCTTGAGCCCACTCCGGCCGGCGTGCTGACGCTGAGCCTCAACGTGGGCGCCTATCTGTCGGAAAGCATGCGCGGCGCCATCCTCGGCATTTCGCGCGGGCAGTGGATGGCGGCCTACAGCCTGGGCCTGACGCCGATTCAGACGCTGCGCTACATCGTCGGGCCGCAGGCGCTGCGGCTGGCGGTGCCGAGCCTGTCCAACAGCCTGATCAGCCTGATCAAGGACACCTCGCTGGTCTCGGTGATTACCGTGACCGAGCTGTTGCGTACCGCGCAGGAAATCATCGCCGCCACCTACCAGCCGCTGCCGCTCTACCTGGCGGTGGCGGTCATCTACTGGATCCTGAGTACCGGGCTATCGGTGTTGCAGCGCGTGCTGGAGCGCCGGCTCTCGCTGCCGGGGCGGCATTGAAGGCCAGGGGCTAGGCGCCGGAAGAGGGCGCCGGTGGCGGCTTGGGGGCCTCGACATTGAGGGGCTTTCCGGTCTCCAGCAGCGTCTTGAGTCCGGCCAGGATCATCGGCCAGCCGTTGCGGCCGCCTTGCAGCATCTGTTCGTCCACCGGCTCGCGATGGGTCTCGCTCACGGTCAGCCGCACCGCCTGCCCCAGCGCGTCAACCTGCCACGTGACGACCACCTCGGGCAGTTCGCGAAAGGCCTCGAGCCACTCCACGCGCCACGTCACCGAGAGCCGGTAGGGCGGCTCGGCCAGCAGCACCACGCCCTGGGAATCCACGCGCCCGTCGTCCATGCGCAGCACGAACGGGCTGCCGACCTGCCAGTCAGACTCCACGCGCCGCCCGAAGAAATACTGTTCGCTCTGCACGGGGTCGGTCAGCGCGGACCAGACCTGCTCGGGTGTGGCGGCGATGTAGGTGACCACTACGGTCTGCGGCGATTGCATGGCGAGCCTCCTCTGGCTGAGACCGGCGGGGCAGGGGCGGTCACATCGGATCGATGGTGGCAGTAATGTGGCACCTGCAACCGTTTCGATGCAAGTGGGCGGACAAGAAAAAAGGCCGGCTCCTGGGAGCCGGCCTTCATACGGATGCAACGACGGTGCAAAGACGGATGCAGCGGGTGCCTGTTACTGTTCCGCGATGCGCTGGGCGATGTGCCCAAGTGCCTCTTCCACCTGATCCACCAGAATCAGACACAGGTCGCCCGGCTTCAGGTGCCCCAGCGCGGTGTCGATCGCCAGGAACTCGCCGCGGATTTCCTCCACGTGCTGTGTGCGCTGTGCGCCTTCCAGCCCTTCGCGCAGCAGCGCCAGCACCTCGCCGTCCTCGCGGCCGCGCTGGCACTGGTCCTGATACAGCACCACCTCGTCGAACACGCCGCCCAGGATCTGGGTTTGCCGGCGGATGTCCACGTCGCGACGGTCGCCCGCCCCGCTGATCACCACCACGCGGCGGTCGCCCTTCATGGTTTCCACCGCATTGCACAATGCCTGGATGGCGTCCGGATTGTGGCCGTAGTCGGCGATCAGGGTGGCGCCCCGGTAGTCGAACACGTTGAAGCGGCCCGGCGCCGTGGCGGCGTCGTTGACGAAGGTGGCCAGCCCGCGACGGATCACGGCCCAGTCCACCCCCAGCGCCCACGCGGCGGCGACGGACGACATCGCGTTCTCCACCTGGAAGCCAATGCTGCCGTTGCGCGTCAGCGGGATGTCCGCCAGCGCAATGCGCACCTGGGTCTCGCCCTCGCACGCCACGATCTCGCCGCCTTCGACGAAGACCACGCGCTTGCCCTGCGCGCGATGCAGCGCCATGGTCGGCAGCCCGGCATCTTGCGCGAAGAACGTCACCGTGCCGGGGCAGGCATCGGCCATGCGCGCGACCATCGGGTCCGCGGCGTTCAGCACGGCCATACCGTGGGGCGCCACGTTCTGGACGATCACGCTCTTGAGCACGGCCAGGTCTTCCACGGTGCTGATGTAGGACAGCCCCAGGTGGTCGCCTTCGCCCACGTTGGTCACCACGGCCACGTCGCAGCGGTCGAAGGCCAGGCCCTCGCGCAGCAGGCCGCCGCGCGCGGTCTCGAACACGGCCGCGTCGACGTCGGGGTGCAGCAGCACGTTGCGCGCGCTGCGCGGGCCGCTGCAGTCGCCAGTGTCGATGCGCTCGCCCTGGATATACACGCCATCGGTGCCGGTCATGCCCATGCGCAGGCCGCTCGTGGCCAGCAGGTGGGTGATCAGGCGCACGGTGGTGGTCTTGCCGTTGGTGCCGGACACCGCCACCACGGGAATACGGCCATCGTCGCCATCGGCGAACATGGTCGAGACGATGGCCTCGCCCACGGCGCGGCCCTTGCCGAACGACGGCTGCAGGTGCATGCGCAGGCCCGGCGCGGCGTTGACTTCGACAATGCCGCCCGCCTGTTCCTCGAACGGCTTGAGCATGGTCTCGCACACGGCGTCCACGCCGCAGATGTCGAGGCCCACCATCTGGGCCGCGGCCACGGCGCGCGCGGCGATGTCCGGGTGGACGTCGTCAGTCACGTCGGTGGCGCTGCCGCCCGTCGACAGATTGGCGTTGTTACGCAGCACCACGCGCGTACCGTTGGCTGGCACCGAGTCGGCGGTCAGGTGCTGCTTGGCCAGCGTGGCCAGCGCGATGTCGTCGAAGCGGATCTTGGTCAGCGACGTGGCATGGCCCTCGCCCCGGCGCGGGTCGCGGTTCACTTCCTCCACGAGCTGGCGCACGGTGTGCACGCCATCGCCAATCACCTGCGGCGGATCGCGGCGCGCCGCGGCCACCAGGTGCTTGCCCACCACCAGCAGGCGGAAATCGTGACCGGGGATGTAGCGTTCCACGAGCACGTCCGAGGAGATATCGGCCGCCACCTCGTAGGCCGTCATCACTTCCTCGCGCGTGCGGATGCGTACCGCCACGCCCTTGCCCTGGTTGCCGTCGCGCGGCTTGACCACCACCGGCCCGTTGATGGCCTGCGCGGCGGCCCAGGCTTCCTCGGCGCTGCGCACCGAGCGGCCCAGCGGCACCGGCACGCCGGCGGCGTGCAGCAGGCTCTTGGTCAGGTCCTTGTCCTGCGCGATGGATTCCGCCACGGCGCTGGTCATATCGGTCTCGGCGGCCTGGATGCGGCGCTGCTTGCTGCCCCAGCCGAACTGCACCATCGAGCCCTGCGTGAGGCGGCGATACGGAATGCCACGCGCCACGGCGGCGTAGACGATGGAGCCGGTACTCGGCCCCAGGCGCACGTCCTCGTCCAGTTCGCGCAGGCGGTGCAGCGCGTCGTCGAGGTCGAAGGGTTTGTCGTCCCGGGCGGCCAGGCATAGCTGTTCGGCGAGTTCGAAGGCGAGCCGGCCGACTTCCTCCTCGCTGTACTGCACTACCACCTGATACGTGCCGGGCTCCAAGGTGGGCGCGATGTTGCTGAAGGTGACCGGGCAGCCGGCAGAGGCTTGCAGGCCCAGCGCGGCGGCTTCCAGCGCGTGGGCCATCGACGGCGTACCGGCCTCATCGTCAGGGCGCAGCGGGCCGATGGCCGGGAAGCGCGCACGCAGGCGGTCTTCGAAGCCGGGCAGGTCGGCCAGCAGGTGCGACTTGTCCGAGCAGGCCACGATGGCCTCGATGGCCGTGTGGCGGCACCAGAGATTCGGGCCGCGCAGGGCCCGGATACGGGAGACTTCCATAGTATTTCCGTTATTTTTCTGGCCGAGCCATCAGGCGCGGCGGCCGCTGCGGCCGACCCACTGGTGTACCTGCTCGACAGTGCCCTCGGGCGAGCCCTCGTCGCACTGGATGACCAGCAGGTCGCCGGCCACCAGTTGCGAGAGCGCGGTCTCGATGGCGGCGCGGCGGGCGCCTTCGTCGATGATCTTGGTCACGCGGCGGCCTTCGTACAGCCCCTTCCTGACCAGCGCGCGGGCCTCGGCATCGGGCAGGTCGCGCTTCACGCTCTGGTCCTCGCAGAGGAACACGCGGTCGAACGCGGCGCCGATGATCTTGCCGTGGTGGACGAGGTCTTCGTCCCGGCGCTGCACACCGGCGCCGAACACCAGCATGCGGCGCTCGGCGGGGAAGCGGTCCAGCGCGGCGGCCAGCGCGGCGAGCGCGGGCGCGTTGTGCGCGTCATCGACGATCACCGTGGCGCCGTGGCGCTCGAACAGCGTGAAGCGGCCCGGCACGTCCACCTGGCCCACGTCGAAGGTCACCACGCCAGCGCGGATCAGGTCGTTGGAGATGCCCAGCGCCCAGCCCGTGGCCACGGCCGCCAGCACGTTCTCGATCTGGAACGCCACGCGGCCCGCGTAGGTCAGCGGAATGGCCGACACATCGGTCAGCGGCAGCTCGCTCTGGCCCGTGGCCATCACGACCTTGCCGTCGCGCACGAACACTGCGCGCTTGCCCGCCGCCCGGTGCGCGGCAATCGCCGGCAGGTCGGCGGTGAGGCCGAAGAAGACCACGTCGCCATCGCACAGCTCGGCCATCTCCACCAGCCGCGCATCGCCGGCGTTGAGCACGGCCACGCCGTTGTCGAGCACCACGTCCACCTGGGTGCGCAACACGTTGTACATGCGGTCCTCGTCCTCGACGTAGTAGTCGCCGAGGTGGTCCGGTTGGGCGAAGTTGGTCACCACGCCAACCTGGCAACGGTCGTACGGCAGGCCCTGCGACAGGATCATGCCGCTATCGTTCTCGAACACGGCCGCTTCCACGGCGCGGTTCATCAGGATACGGTGGCCGGCTTCCCAGTTGGCCTGGTCGCCGGTTTCCACCTGGCGGCGGTCGAGGAACAGGCCGTCGCTGCACGCCAGGCCGGTGTGCTTGCCCGAAAGCTGCAACAGGCGCGCCACCAGCTTGGCCACCACGGTCTTGCCGTTGTTGCCGGTGATGCCGACCACGGGAATGCGGCCGTCATCGGCGCTGCCATCCTTCGCGGCGGGGAACAGATGGTCGACGATGGCGGGGCCCACCGGGCGCGGCGTGCCGTCGGCCGGCTTGATATGCATCAGCAGCCCCGGACCGGCGTTTACCTCGACGATGGCGCCGCGCTGGTCGGCCAGCGGGCGCGAGATGTCCTCGGCCACGAGGTCCACCCCGGCGATATCCAGCCCCACCACGCGCGCGGCCAGCGCGGCATGCGCGGCAACGCTCGGGTGCACGCGGTCGGTCACGTCGAAGGCGACATTGCCGTTGCGCTGGATCAGGATGGTCTTGCCGGCGGGTGCCACGGAATCGCCATCTTCCAGCCCCTGGCGCTTCAGTTCCAGCCGTGCGGCGGAATCGAGCCGCACGCGGTTCAGCGGATGGTCCTCGGTGCTGCCCCGGCGCGGATCGGAGTTGATCTGCGACTCGATCAGTTCGTCGATGGTCGAGGTGCCGTCGCCCACGACGCTGGCCGTCTCGCCCATCGCCGCCGCCACGAGCCGGCCGCCCACCACCAGCAGGCGGTGTTCGTTGCCCGGCACGAAGCGCTCGACGATCACGCCGTTGCCTTCGTCTATGGCCACCGAGTAGGCAGTTTCCACTTCCTCGCGCGTCATCAGGTTGGTGAACACGCCGCGGCCGTGGTTGCCGTCGTACGGCTTGACCACCACCGGCACGCCGATCCGCTCGGCGGCGTCCCAGGCATCCTCGGGGCTCTCCACCATGCGGCCTTCCGGCACCGGCACGCCGCAGGATTCCAGCAGCGTCTTGGTCAGGTCCTTGTCGCGCGAGATCGATTCGCCGATGGCGCTGGTCCGGTCGGTCTCGGCGGTCCAGATGCGGCGCTGGCGCGCCCCGTAGCCGAGTTGAACCAGATTGCCGTCGGAGAGTCGGATGGAGGGGATGTCGCGGTCATCGGCGGCGTCGACGATGCAGGCCGTGCTCGGGCCAAGGCAGTGTTCGTCGACCAGGCGGCGCAGGTTGTCCACGGCCTCGGGCACGTCGAACGGGCGGTCCTCGATCGCGGCCATGACCAGGTCGCGGGCGGTGAACAGCGCGGCGCGCGTCACCTCCTCGTGCCAGGCCCGGACGATTACCTTGTAGACGCCACGCACGGGAGTCTCGCGGGCCTTGCCGAAGCCGCCCGGCATGCCGGCCAGGTTCTGCAGCTCAAGCGTCACGTGCTCGAGGATGTGGCCGGGCCACGTACCTTCCTTGAGCCGCTGCAGGAAGCCGCCGCGCTCGCCAATGCTGCAGCGATGCTCGATCAGCGACGGGAGCCAGGCCGACAGGCGTTCGTAGAACCCCGGGATCTTGTTGGAGGGGAAATCCTCCAGTTCGCCGATATCAACCCATGCCTCCAGCACCGGCCGATATGTCCACATATTCGGGCCGCGCAGCGACATGACATCGAAAATCTCAATGTCCTTCTTTTTCATTGATTTAGCTTGAGGCAGTGGGCGAATGCCCGAGAAATGGGAGCCTAACCTTTCAGTAACGTTTCAACGGCATCGGGGTTGACCCCTGAAGTCCGGAAGACGTTGTGCAGCGCACCAGGCGCCCCGTTTGTTTGCGTTATGTATACTTGCGGGCAAAATCGCGGGCCGCCAGCCGGCTTCCCGCTTAAATTGTTTCAAGTTATGTCCGTGTCTACCCTATTGTGGACGCATTGCGGACGCATTTCGCGCCAATAATGACCCAATCCTCCCCGTCCGTCCCAATCCCCTCCGGCCCGCAAGGTCGTTGGGGCGCCGAGATCGGCACGAGCCTGCAGCCCGGTGAAACCGTGCTGGCCGGCCTTGACCTGGACCTGGACGCAAGGCTGCATTTTACCCAAGGGTGGCTGGTTGTGACCGATCGCCGGCTCATTGCCCGGGCGCCCGGTGAAAAAAACACCGTCGACTGGGAGATCACACCGGCGCTGACGCTGGCCCATGGCGACCATGCCGGGGTCGGCTCGCTGGAGCTGGCCGACGGCCGCGCACGGCTCGGAAGCTGGCGCTACACGCTTGGTTACAATCCCGACGCCTTGCGGCTGGCCGACCAGTTCGAGGCGCGCCGCGCGCTGCTGGCCACCGGCCAGGCCGCGGAGCCGGCCGACGACGACGTCTGCCCCACCTGCAAGGCCCCGCTGCCCCCCGGCGAGGACGTCTGCCCCCAGTGCAGCCGCGACCTGGAGACGCCACCATCCACCTGGGCGCTGCTGCGCCTGTGGCGCTTCGCGCGGCCCTACCAGTGGGAACTGCTGGCCGGCTTCCTGCTGACCCTGCTCGGCACCGCTGCCACGCTGGTGCCGCCGTACCTGACCATGCCATTGATGGACAAGGTGCTGATTCCGTACCAGAACGGCGTGCCGATCGACTATGACCGGGTCAAGATGTACCTGGCCGGGCTGCTCGGCGCCGCGCTGGTGGCGTGGAGCCTCGGCTGGGCGCGGACGTATCTGCTGGCGCGCGTATCGGAGCGCATTGGTGCCGATCTGCGCACAACCACATATGAACACCTGCTAAAGCTGTCGCTGGAGTACTTCGGTGGCAAGCGCACGGGCGACCTGATGGCCCGTATTGGTTCCGAAAGCGACCGGATCTGCGTCTTCCTGTCGCTCCATCTGCTCGATTTCGCGACCGACGTGCTGATGATCGCCATGACGGCCATCATCCTGATCTCGATCAATCCCTGGCTGGCGCTGGTGACATTGGTGCCGCTGCCGTTCATCGCGTGGATGATCCACCTGGTGCGGGACCGGCTGCGCCACGGGTTCGAGAAGATCGACCGTATCTGGTCCGAGATCACCAACGTGCTGGCGGATACCATTCCCGGCATCCGCGTGGTCAAGGCCTTCGCCCAGGAAAAGCGGGAGGTCGAGCGCTTTCGTGAGGCGAACAAGCACAATCTGGCCGTCAATGACCGCGTCAATGCCGTCTGGTCTCTGTTCACGCCCACGGTGACGCTGCTGACCGAAGTGGGCCTGCTGGTGGTGTGGATCTTTGGCATCTGGCAGGTCAGCCACGATGCCATCACGGTGGGTGTGCTAGTCGCCTTCCTGACCTATATCAGCCGCTTCTACACGCGTCTGGATTCGATGAGCCGGATTGTGTCGGTCACGCAGAAGGCCGCCGCCGGCGCCAAGCGGATCTTCGACATCCTCGACCATGTGTCGAGCGTGCCCGAGCCGCAGCGCCCGGTGCACCTCGATAAGGTGGAGGGCGCCATCGAACTGCGCGACCTCGGCTTCCGCTACGGCAACCGTGCTGTGATCCGTGGCCTGAACCTGTCGATCCGGCCGGGCGAAATGATCGGGCTGGTCGGCCACAGCGGCTCGGGCAAGAGCACGCTGGTCAACCTGATCTGCCGTTTCTACGATGTGTCCGAGGGCGCGATCCGCGTGGACGGCATCGACATCCGCTCGCTGCCGGTATCCGAATTCCGCCGTCATATCGGACTGGTACTACAGGAGCCGTTCCTGTTCTTCGGCACGATTGCCGACAACATCGCCTACGGCAAGCCCGACGCCACGCGCGAGGAAATCGTCGCCGCAGCGCGCGCCGCGCATGCGCACGAGTTCATCCTGCGCCTGCCGCACGGCTATGACTCGCTGGTGGGCGAGCGGGGGCAGGCGCTCTCGGGCGGCGAGCGCCAGCGCATCTCCATCGCGCGTGCGTTGCTGATCAATCCGCGCATCCTGATCATGGATGAGGCCACGTCGTCGGTGGACACCACCACGGAGAAGGAAATACAGAAGGCGCTGGACAACCTCGTGCAGGGCCGTACGACGATTGCCATCGCGCACCGGCTGTCCACGCTGCGCAAGGCCGATCGGCTGGTGGTGATGGATCGTGGGCAGATCGTCGAAGTCGGCAATCACGACGAACTGCTCGCGCGCGAGGGTGCCTACTACAAGCTGTACCAGGCGCAGGCGCGCAACGTCGATGCCGATGCGGAACTGCCCAGTGCGGGCGAACGCCTCGATACGGAGGCGGTCAATGCGCAGTGATACCCCTGGTGATTCGATTTCTCGGCAAACGGCTATGCAGACGCCCGACTACACGTTGTCCCGCAACCCGTTCGGCAAGCTCGTCCTGACGATGGCCGACGGCACGGCGCACGAGGGCGTGGTGCCCGTGCGCGCCTTCCCGATTGCCGCGCCCGACGACGGTATCGGCATGATCAGCACCGATGGCCGCGAGTTGGCGTGGATTCCGCGCCTCGATGCCCTGCCGGTGCCAATGCGCGCCCTGATCGAGGCCGAGCTGGCCGCGCGCGAGTTCATGCCGGAAATTCGTAGCATTGTGGGGGTGTCCACCTATGCCACGCCGAGCGTGTGGACGGTGCGGACCGATCGCGGGCAGACCGATCTCGTCCTGCGTGGCGAAGAGGACATCCGGCGACTGACCGGCAGCACGCTGCTGATCTCCGACAGCCACGGCATTCATTACCTGATTCGCGACTTGTTCGCGCTCGATAAGCCGAGCCGCAAAATACTCGATCGCTTTCTTTGATTTATAGTCTTGTTCGCGCAAGCAAAACGGCACGCCCCAGGGCGTGCCGTTTCAATTTCCGGTGGTGGATTTAGTGCAGCATGGACGGCATATCATCGTCTTCGTCATCCCAGTCTTCATGCGTGATGGGAGACTCCGGCGCCATATCCCACACCATGGAATGGAACCGCGGCGTGAACCATTCGCGGAACATGGCCAGGGACATATTCTCGGGCCACATGGAATCATCAAACCATTCGCCCAACATGAATTCGAAGAATGCCTGCCAGCGCTTTTCCACCCAGCGCATAGCAGTCTCCGGGGAATCCGCCACTTCCGACGGCAAGAGGAAGACGCTGGCGTCGTCGCGGACGTCCTCGAGCGACAGGCCTGGCACGGGCTCCGGGTCGACGGCCTTGATCCAGTCCAGGAACGGCTGCTCGGGCAGCAGCATGACCATGGAGCGGTTGAGGGTGAAGCGGGGATGGTCGGTCATGGGGTTGGGCAGGAAGAGGCGGGCGTCCATTGTAGCCCCGCGCGGCCAAGGGACCCATGCGTTATCTCGTGTCTTGGCGGAAGGCTTCAGGAAAATGGCAAATCTGCCGATATCCATGGGATCTGGCATTGGAGATTGGCAATGAGCCTGACATTCCAAGCGCCCGGTGAAGCGGTCGCCCAGACGGCGACGGAGCGCTTTGCCGAGGCGGAGAAACACGAAGACCGGCAAGTACGCTGGGCCGCGCAGGCCGCCATCGCGTTGGATTCCGGCGATATGTACCTGGTGGGCCTGGTGCTGTTCAAGGCCATCCAGGAGTGCGGCATGGAAGCATTTGCCGAACTCAGCGGGCAGACTCCCGGCCGCCTGCAGCGGCTGTGGATGCCGGGTGTGTTGACATCGGTGAACGAGGCTGCACATCTCTTCGGCCTGCTCGGCGTGCACGTGGTGCTGGACCGATTCTATGCCGCGCGCCTGGCAGCGAGCCAGCCGGCGGAATCGGTGCATTGACCGTCTTTGTCGCCGAGAACCGCACGAAGAGCATGTACCAGAAGAACACCTGAACCCAGGTAGACAGCAACGTCGCGTACATATCCTGAAAAAACTGCATTACCAGCGGGAACAAGGTCGCGGAATAAATAAAGATCCACGGCCCGCCGCGATGGCGCATCAGGCGGAACAAGGAGAAGTGCAGGGCCGCCGAGGCAACCGCGAATCCCACTACGCCTGCTGCTCCAAAATCGCGAAAATACGGATCCATGACTGTGAACACGTTGATGCGATCCGGTACATGCACATAATCACGTATAAGCGGTGGTGATTCGAATCCGATGCCTGCCAGCTTGGTAAGCAAAATCTGGAAGAATCGCAGCGAATAACCGCCCAGCGCCAGCGGTTCAGGGTTGCCGTCGGCCACCACGGCCATCGCCATCGTTGGTGACAGCACGTAGACTTTCAGCATCCTCAGGATGCTCTCGACGTTAGCTGTCAGCGAGGCATGGTGGTCCAATCCCTTGCGCGTGAGCAGCGCCACGACGATAAACGAAGCAAGCAACATGACGCCGAGGATGACGGCGCCGCGTAGCCTGAGCTTGCCCGTGGAGATCAGCGGGAAGGCCAGGAAGCAGAACATCATCAGAAAGAACGTCCTGCCAGTGCAGAGGAATGCCATGGCGGTCGCGGATCCGACGCTGATGATCAGGTTCAGCAGGCCCTTTCGCGTTGCCACAAACTGCACCAGACGAATCGACGCGACCACGAAGGCCAGCGGGACGAAATAGGCCAGCAGGCCGTATCCGCCGGCTCCCTCCTCGATCAAGGCAGTGCGTAGCGCGATATAGCCAGTTCTGGACAAAATGCTACCACCGGCCAGTTGCGTTGCTTTCAGATAAAGCAGGGGAACCACTGCCAGGACCGCCCACTGAGCCCAAGTCAGGCAGTGAATTCGGTAGTCAATTTCCACGCTCGCGGGTGTGCGGCGCTTGCCCTGTGTTGCGGCAACCGCGAACGCGAGATACACACAAAGCATGCTCGCCAACAACTGCCAGATATACGGGGATGTGGGCGAGAAGGTCCCGCGTGTCGCCATCAGCCCGACTGTAATGCTGAGCCACAAGCTGAAGAAAATGCTGAATGGATTACCTTGCCCAAGCTTGCCGGCAACCGAAGTGGCAAGACCGATCAACGCGAGCAAGGCACAAATGGCGAGCATGTCGTTCTTGTGGGCGCTGGTTGGCGGGGAGATTCAAAGATAGTGCATGCGGAGTGGCCACGGTTGCGGCTGCTGGCGAGCGAGGGAATGGCTCCGCCGGCGCTATGCGTTGCCGAAGCGGCTGAATGCCATGTAGTGGGAACATTTTCGGCCGATATGGCCGGAGGGGGTATAGGTCGCGGTCCTACAACGACGCATCCGTGCGGCAACAAAAAGCCCGCGAAGCAGGGTGCTATCGCGGGCTTTTCGCCTTCCGAATACAACTACGGACTGAATACTGGTGGAGCCGGCGGGAATCGAACCCGCGTCCGCAAGCCCTCCACAGAGAGTTCTACATACTTAGTTCTGTCATTTGATTTAACCGCCGCATCGCGGACGAACACGCTCTACGACGGCGAGTCACTAGATTTTCGTCCTCGGGCCCGTGACACTCCCGAAGCTTATCTGACGTAAATGACCTCGCAAGTTCTTGCGAACCCTAGCCCGTCAGCGAGCCAGTGCGAGGACGGCTAGCCCTTAGGCTGCCAGTGCGTAACGTTCGTCGTTAGCAGTTATTGCATTCCCATTGATTAACGAGGTGACGGGTCCTCGGTATGCCCTCCACTGCTTCGCAACCCACGTCGAAACCAGGTCGGCCCCAGTGTGAAGATGTAGGAGACGGATTGTACTCGCTTTGGCCGCTGGCCGGGGGCTTCAGTTCCCGAACAGGGCCAGCAGCTCGGCCGGGTGACGGATCAGGTAGTCCGCGCCCCAGGCTTCGGGCGGCTCGCCGTCGCCGCAGTAGCCGTACGCGGCGGTCACCGTGGCCATGCCGGCCGCCTTGCCGGCCTGGATGTCGCGCAGGTCGTCGCCCACGTACAGGCAGCGTGCCGGCGCCACGCCGCTGACCTCGGCCGCGTGCAGCAGCGGGGCGGGGTGGGGCTTGGCATGCGCGGTGGTGTCGCCGCTGACCACGGCCGCGGCGCGGGGCGCGAGGCCGATCGCGGCCACCAGCGGTACGGTGAAGCGGGCGATCTTGTTGGTCACGATGCCCCAGCGGATGCCGGCGGCTTCCAGCCGGGCCAGCACGTCGTCCATGCCGTCGAACAGGCGGGTATGCACCGCGATGTCGGCCTCGTAGTAGTCGAGGAAGGTATCGCGCAGGGCGGGGAACTCGGGGTCGTCGGGCGACTTGCCGAACGCCGCGCCGATCAGGCCGCGTGCCCCGTGCGAAGCCACCGGCCGCAGCTTCTCATAGGCCACGGGCGGCAGGCCGTGTTCCACCACGAGCCGGTTGGCGGCTGCGGCGAGATCGGGGGCGGTGTCGGCGAGCGTGCCGTCGAGATCGAAAAATACCGCGTCGAAGGTGCGCATGGGTCAGCCCGCCGCTTTCGTCGCCGTCTTGCGGAAGGCCATCATGTAATTGACGCCTGTGTCATGGCCGAGCGAGTACGTTTGCGACAACGGGTTGTAGGTCATGCCACGCATCTCGATCAGGTCCAGCCCGGCCTGGCGCGCGAAGCGGGCCATCTCGGATGGCGTGATGAACTTCTCGTAGTCGTGGGTACCGCGCGGCAGCATGTTCAGCACGTATTCGGCGCCGACGATAGCCAGCAGGTAGGCCTTGAGGTTGCGGTTGATCGTCGAGAAGAACACGTAGCCGCCCGGGCGGACCAGCGTCGTGCAGGCGCGCACGATGGAGGCGGGGTCGGGCACGTGCTCGAGCATTTCCATGCAGGTCACCACGTCCACGCTCCCGGGAATGCGCGCGGCGAGGTCTTCGACGGCGATTTCCTCATAGGTGACCGGCACGCCCGACTCCAGGCTGTGCAGGTCCGCCACCTTGAGGGCCTTGGTCGACAGGTCGATGCCGCGTACCGTGGCGCCAAGCCGCGCCATGCTTTCGGACAGGATGCCGCCGCCGCAGCCCACGTCGATCACCTGCTTGCCGGGCAGGTGCGCGATGCCGTTGATCCAGCCCAGGCGCAGCGGGTTCAGGTCGTGGAGTGGCTTGAACTCGCTGTTCGGGTCCCACCAGCGGTGGGCCAGCTCGCTGAACTTGTCGATCTCTTTCGGATCGGCGTTGCGGCCGGGGGTGCTGCCAGCAGGGGAGAGGGTGGAGGTTTGCGACATCGTCAAAGGAGTGGGGTCCCCGGCGCACGGCCCGGAACCTGAGTGCGGAGAGAAGCGTCCGGCAACTGTACCAAAAATAGCGGGCAAAAAAAAAGCCCAGCTTGCGCTGGGCTTTCTTCATCGGAGAGGATCCGATTAACGTGCGCTGCGGGTGCCGACCACTTCGACTTCCACGCGGCGGTTCGGCTGCTGGCAGGCGATCTGTGCCGTGCGGTTGCCCTTGCACGACTTCGGATCCACCTTCAGCTGGCGCTTGCCCTTGCCTTCGGTGTACACGCGGTTGGCTTCCACGCCCTTGCTCACCAGGTAAGCCTTGACGGATTCAGCACGACGGATCGACAGACGATCGTTGTACTTGTCCGAACCGAACGCGTCGGTGTGGCCCACGGCGATGATCACTTCGAGGGTGATGCCTTGCAGCTTCGAGACCAGGTCGTCCAGCTTGGCCTTGCCTTCGGGCTTCAGAACAGCCTTGTCGAAGTCGAACAGGGTGTCAGCTGCGAAAGTGACCTTCTCGCTCGACACAACCGGAGGAGCCACCGGGGTCGGTGCCGGAGCCGGAGCAGCAGCCGGAGCCAGTGCGCCATCGCACAGGGCATTGGCCGTTGCCGGGGTCCAGGAGCTGTCGCGCCAGCAGAGCTCGTTCGTGCCATTCTTCCACACGTACTCGCTCGTACCGTTGCCCCAGTTGTCGTTCACAGCCTTCTTTTCATAGGGGACGGACTGGGCTTGAGCGGATGCAGCCATTACTGCGGTAGCTGCAACGAGCGCGAGCTTGGCAAATTTTTTCATATTTCTCCTCTCAGGATGAGATCACCGCAGGGTTACTGCGAGCAAATGGACGAAAACAAGTCATACATTCTTCGGAGTATAACATTCTCGATGTGGTGGATGCTCCACTTCGAACAATGTCTGGCTCTTCGCTGGGGAATTGTGCCACAAGGCTCGTTTCCTAAGAAGTAAATATATTCGATTCAACCCTGGGGTTTTGGGCCTGTGGTGTTTGTGCAACATCACTCTTGCGGTGCCCGCAAACCCTTGTCCCGTATAGCTTGCGGGCGGTAGGCGCCGCGCTGCGGAGGGCGCCGGCGGGCCCGTTTCCGGGCCGTCCGGTGGGCGTCGGGAAGGGGTGGCGCGCGTGGTAGAATGCCATGTTGCCCGTCCCGGACAGGCGCCCCCGCCGGCGCTCCTGGGGCCAGGGTCTCATTCGCTAAAACCCGCCGCATAAACCAAGCCGCAATGGATCAATTCGCCAAAGAAACGCTTCCGGTTTCCCTGGAAGAGGAAATGCGCCGCTCATACCTGGATTACGCGATGAGCGTTATCGTCGGGCGTGCGCTTCCCGACGTCCGGGATGGCCTGAAACCAGTACATCGGCGCGTGCTCTTTGCGATGCATGAGCTGAATAACGACTGGAACCGAGCCTATAAGAAATCGGCCCGTATTGTCGGTGATGTGATCGGTAAGTATCACCCGCACGGCGACACCGCCGTTTATGACACGATCGTCCGCATGGCGCAGAATTTCTCGCTGCGCTACATGCTGGTAGACGGGCAGGGCAACTTCGGCTCGGTCGATGGGGATAACGCGGCAGCCATGCGTTATACCGAAATCCGCCTGTCGAAGATCGCGCATGAAATGCTCCACGATATCGACAAGGAAACTGTCGATTTCGAGCCGAACTACGACGGTTCTGAAAAAGAACCGAGTATTTTGCCGGCGCGTATTCCGAATTTGCTGATCAATGGCTCGTCGGGTATTGCGGTGGGCATGGCCACCAATATCCCCCCGCATAACCTCAATGAGGTGGTGGACGCCTGCCTGCATCTGCTGCGCAATCGCGACGCCACGGTGGATGACCTGATCGAACTGGTGCCGGCGCCTGATTTTCCGACGGCTGGCATTATTTATGGCATCCAGGGCGTGCGCGAAGGCTATCGTACCGGGCGGGGCCGCATCGTCATGCGCGCCCGGACGCACTTCGAGGACATCGACCGCGGCCAGCGCCAGGCGATCATCGTCGACGAACTGCCGTATCAGGTGAACAAGCGGACACTTCTCGAGCGTATCGCCGAGCTGGTGACCGAGAAGAAGGTCGAGGGCATTTCCGACATCCGCGACGAGTCCGACAAGTCGGGCATGCGCGTGGTGATCGAACTGAAGCGCAACGAGGTGCCCGAGGTTGTCCTTAACAACCTATATAAGAACACCCAGCTGCAGGACACCTTCGGCATGAACATGGTGGCGCTGGTCGACGGCCAGCCGCGCCTGCTGAACCTGCGCCAGATGCTGGACGCGTTCCTGTCGCACCGGCGCGAGGTGGTCACCCGCCGCACCGTGTTCGAGCTGCGCAAGGCGCGCGAGCGCGGCCATGTGCTGGAAGGCCTGGCGGTGGCGCTGGCGAACATCGACGAGTTCATCGCGATCATCAAGGCCGCGCCGACGCCGCCGGTCGCCAAGCAGGAGCTGATGGCCAAGTCGTGGGACTCGGCCCTCGTGCGCGACATGCTTGCGCGTGCCGAAAGCGACACTGCCGGCGGCCGTGCCTCGTATCGCCCGGATGGCCTGCCCGCTGTGTTCGGCATGCAACCGGATGGCCTGTATCGCCTCTCCGACGGCCAGGCGCAGGAAATCCTGCAAATGCGCCTGCAACGCCTCACGGGCCTGGAGCAGGACAAGATCGTCCAGGAATACCGCGAAGTGATGGCGGTGATCGCAGACCTGCTGGACATCCTGGCGCGTCCGGAGCGTATTACGACCATCATCTCCGACGAACTCGGCGCCATCCGCGCCGAATTCGGCGACGAGCGCCGCTCCACCATCGAACTGAACGCGACCGAACTCGACACCGAGGATCTGATCACGCCGCAGGACATGGTGGTCACGCTCTCGCACAGCGGCTATATGAAGAGCCAGCCGATTTCCGAGTACCGTGCGCAGAAGCGTGGCGGGCGCGGCAAGCTGGCTACGGCCACCAAGGAAGACGACTGGATCGACACGCTGTTCGTGGCCAACACGCACGACTACATCCTGTGCTTCTCCAACCGTGGCCGGCTGTACTGGCTCAAGGTGTACGAAGTGCCGCAGGGGTCGCGCAACTCGCGTGGCCGCCCGATCGTTAACATGTTCCCGCTCGCCGATGGCGAGAAGATCAATGTGATTCTGCCGGTGCGCCAGTTCGACGCCGAGCACTTCATCTTCATGGCCACCGCGCGCGGCACGGTCAAGAAGACCGCGCTGACCGAGTTCTCGAACCCGCGCAAGGCCGGCATCATCGCCGTGGACCTGGACGAGGGCGATTTCCTGATCGGTGCCGCCGTGACCGATGGCCAGCATGACGTGATGCTGTTCTCCGACGCCGGCAAGGCCGTGCGCTTCGACGAGAACGACGTGCGTCCGATGGGCCGTCAGGCTCGTGGCGTACGCGGCATGAATCTCGAGGAAAGCCAGTCGGTCATCGCCATGCTGGTAGCGCCGGCAGAAACTGCGGTGGCGGAATCGGCCGAATCGGCAGCGTCGACCGAAGGCGACGCAGGGTCCGAGGGCGCCGTCGCGGCGGTGGGCAGCGTGCTGACCGCCACCGAGAACGGCTACGGCAAGCGCACGCCGATCTCGGAATACACTCGACATGGCCGCGGCACCAAGGGCATGATTGCGATCCAGACCAGCGAGCGCAATGGCCGCGTAGTGGCCGCCGCGCTGGTATCTCCCGAGGACGAGATCATGCTGATCACGACCGGCGGCGTGCTGATCCGCACCCGTGTGGCCGAGATCCGCGAGATGGGCCGCGCCACGCAGGGCGTGACGCTGATCAACGTGGACGAGGGCACCAAGCTGTCGGGCCTGCAACGGATCGTCGAGACCGATGCCGACAATGGCGCCGGGATCGAGGGTGCCGAGGATGCGGACGCCGATGTGGTGGAAGGTGCCGCTGGCACCGCCGGTGCGGAAGGTGCCGACGGCGCAACCGACGCGGACGCGAATTCGTAATTTGTTGCAACAACAGGACGACGGCCGGAACTCGCCAGACGGCCGTGCGGACTAATCGGACATATTTTCCAGGGAGTCATAATGCTCAAAACCTATCGACGTATTGCTGTTCTGGCTGCTTTTGTCCCGACGATGATGGTGGCCCAGGCCGCCCACGCTCAGGCGCAGGATGCCGACAAGACCGCCGCCATCAAGGAACTGCTCTCCGTCATGCAGGCCGACCAGGCCGTGAAGGGCCAGGCCGAAAACTGGCAGAACGGCGCCAAGCAGGAAGCGCCGCTGGTCCTCGAGCAGGTCCTCGTGGAAAACAAGACGCTGAACGACAAGCAGAAGCAGGCCGCTGTCGACAAGCTGAAGAAGAACGGCGCAGTGCAGCGCATGGTGGATGGCGCCGGCACGGCGTTCAACACCGATGGTTTCCGCCAGGACGCCATCAAGGCCCACTACGACGCGTTCGGCAAGTACTACAGCACGCAGGAAATCAAGGACCTGACCACGTTCCTGAAGTCGCCGACGGGCCAGAAGTTCATGGCCAACCAGGGCAAGGCGACCCAGGAAATCTGGGGTTCGATGATGCAGAAGTACGGCCCGCAGGTTGGCAAGTCGATGCGTGACTCGGCCGAGAAGGAAATCGCCGCTGCTGCGAAGTAAGTGATCCGCAAGGAATCGACGGCCGATCCGGCCGCCGAGCCGCTGCCCTAGCGGCGCGCGTTTGAGGGATAATGGCTGCCTGGTTCAAACCGGCAGCCATTTTTCCTTCTTCCTCCATGAACGATCCCCAGAATCCCGCCCTCGCTGGCCTGCAACGCAACGTGGCCGAGCGCGTGTTCAATTTCTCGCCCGGTCCGGCCGCGCTGCCGACCGAAGTCCTGCAGCAGGCGGCCGAGGAAATGCTGTCGTGGCGCGGCACCGGCGTGTCGGTCATGGAGATGAGCCACCGCAGCCGCGAGTTCGAGGGCATCCACAATGAAGCCCTTGCCGATCTGCGCGAACTGCTCCATGTGCCGAAGAACTTCCGCATCCTGTTCCTGCAGGGCGGGGCGATTGGCGAGAATGGCATCGTGCCGCTGAACCTGGCCAGCCGCGTCAATGCGGCCAAGCCGAAGACCGATTTCGTCGTGACCGGCACGTGGTCGGTCAAGACCGAGCAGGAAGCGCGCCGCTATGGCGAGGTCAATATTGCGGCGTCGAGCGCGGATCGTAAATTTACGAAAATTCCGGATGTCGCCAGCTGGAAGCTGTCGGACGACGCGGCCTATGTGCACCTGTGCACGAACGAGACCATCGTCGGCGTGGAGTTCCAGGAGATTCCCGACATCGGCCAGACCGGCACGCACGACAAGGGCCGCATCGTGGTGGCCGACGCGTCCAGCCATATCCTGTCGCGCCCGATCGACTGGTCGCGCGTGCAGGTGGTCTACGGCGGCGCGCAGAAGAACATCGGCCCGGCCGGCGTGACCATCGTCATCGTGCGCGAGGACCTGATCGGCTTCGCGCATCCGCTGTGCCCGTCGGCGTTCAACTGGCGCCAAGTGGCCGAACATGATTCGATGTACAACACGCCGCCCACCTATGCGATCTATATCGCCGGGCTCGTGTTCAAGTGGCTCAAGGCCCAGGGCGGCGTGCCCGGCATCGAGCAGCGCAATATCGCCAAGGCGCGCGCGCTGTACGACTTCCTGGACCAGAGCGACTACTACCGTAACGAGATTGACCCCAGCTGCCGCTCGCGCATGAACGTACCGTTCTTCCTGCGCGATGAATCGCGCAACGAAGCGTTCCTGACCCAGGCGCGCGCGAACGGCCTGGTACAGCTCAAGGGCCACAAGTCCGTGGGCGGCATGCGCGCCAGCATCTATAACGCGATGCCACTGGAAGGCGTGACCGCGCTGATCGACTTCATGCGCGAATTCGAGCGTACTGCCGCCTGACGGCGGGTTTGCACCGATTCTTCCCGGCCGCCCCGGCGCGGCCCACCAGGCTTTGACATGACTAGCGAAGACAAGCGCGCGAACAACGACGCGCCGCCCACAGGGAACCCCGGTCCCAGCGCCCAGGAGCAGGCGCTGTCCGCCGACCTCGCGCCGCTGCGCGGCCAGATCGACGCGGTGGACCGCGAACTGCTGGCGCTGCTGAACCGCCGCGCCCAGCTCGCCCTAGATGTGGGCGAGGTCAAGAAGAAGTACGGCGCGCCCGTGTTTCGCCCCGAACGTGAATTGCAGGTCATCCGCAAGGTGCAGGCCGCCAATCCGGGCCCGCTGCTGGGCGAGAGCGTGGCGTCGATCTGGCGCGAGGTGATGTCCGCCTGCCGTGGGCTGGAAAAGCCGCTTGAGATTGCGTTCCTCGGCCCGGCCGGCACGTTCTCCGAGCAGGCGCTGTACGCGCATTTCGGCCATGAAGTAAGCGGCGTGCCGTGCCCGAGCATCGACGAGGTGTTCCGCGCCGTGGAAGCCGGCACCGTCGAATATGGCGTGGTGCCCGTGGAGAACTCGACCGAGGGCGCGGTGTCGCGCACGCTCGACCTGTTCCTGCAGACCTCGCTGAAGATCAGCGGTGAGATTGCGCTCAAGGTCCATCACAACCTGATGGCTTCCACGCCGGACATGAAGGGCGTAACCGTGGTGCGCGCCCATGCCCAGGCGCTGGCCCAGTGCCAGCACTGGCTCACGGCCAACTATCCGCACCTGGAGCGCCAGGCCGTCTCCAGCAACGCCGAGGCCGCGCGCATGGCGAGCGAAGACCCCACCGTGGCGGCCATCGCCGGGGAGTCGGCGGCCAACCGCTACCACCTGCATCTGGTGCGCACACATATCCAGGACGATCCGCACAACCGCACGCGGTTTGCCGTGATCGGCCGCTATGAGACCGAGCCTTCAGGCAGCGACCAGACGTCTCTTATCCTGTCGGTGCCGAACAAGGCCGGCGCGGTGTACCAACTGCTGGCGCCGCTGGCCGAAAACGGCGTGTCGATGTGCCGGTTCGAATCGCGCCCCGCGCGTAGCGGCGCGTGGGAGTACTACTTCTATGTGGACGTGGAAGGCCACCAGCACGAGCCCGCCGTGGCGCGCGCCCTGGAGGAGCTGAAGCGCAACGCCGCGTACTTCAAGGTGCTCGGCTCGTACCCGTCCAGCAAGTAAGGTTCAAGGAGCGAACATGGCAGAACCCGGCCGCGCCACCGACGACGCGCAGAATGCCGCCCACTATTTTGGGCCGTCCTATGTGAGAAAGATCTCGCCGTACATCGCTGGCAAGCCGATTGCCGAGGTGGCGCGGGAGTTCGGGCTGGACGAGGCGCGTATCGTCAAGCTGGCCTCGAACGAGAACCCGCTCGGCATGCCGGCCTCCGCCAAGTCCGCGATTGCGGCGGCGATGGATGAGCTGGGCCGCTATCCGGACAGCAACGGTTTCGAGTTGAAGGCGAAGCTTTCGGCGAAGTACGATGTCCCGGCTGAATGGCTGACGCTCGGCAACGGCAGTAACGACATCCTGGAGTTGGCCGCCCATGCGCTGGTGCGGCCGGGCGAGTCGATCGTCTATGCGGAATACTCGTTTGCCGTCTATGCGCTCGCCACGCAGGAAGTCGGCGCGCGCGCCATCGAGGTGAAGGCACGTGACTACGGCCATGACCTCGACGCGATGGCTGCGGCGATTGCGCCTGACACGCGCCTGGTCTTCATCGCCAATCCGAACAACCCGACCGGCACGTTCATTCCGGCGGCCGAGATCGAGGCGTTTCTGGCGAAAGTGCCATCCAACGTGGTGGTCGTGCTGGACGAGGCCTATAACGAATATCTCGATGCGGACCAGCAGTACGAGTCCGTGGCGTGGGTGCGCAAGTATCCGAACCTGATGGTCTCGCGCACGTTCTCGAAGGCCTACGGCCTGGCCGGGCTGCGCGTGGGCTACGGCGTGGCCCAGCCGCAACTGACCGACCTGCTGAACCGCGTGCGCCAGCCGTTCAACGTGAACAGCCTGGCCCAGGCTGCCGCCGTGGCAGCGCTTGGCGATGCCGACTTCCTCGGCCGCAGCGCCACGCTGAACCGCGAAGGCAAGGCGCAGCTGGTGGCCGCGTTCGACCGGCTTGGCCTCCAGCATGTGAAGTCATCCGGCAATTTCGTCATGGTCCGCGTGGGCACCGACGATGGTGCCGGCGCGCGCGTGAACCTGGCGCTGCTGAAGCAGGGCGTGATCGTGCGGCCGGTGGCGAACTACGGCCTGCCGCAGTGGTTGCGCGTGACGATTGGCCTGTCTGAAGAGAACGCCGCGTTCATCGCGGCGCTCGAGCAGGCATTGCAGTGATGAAGATGTCCGATTTTAAGTTTTCTGCCACGCTGGTGGCCTGATACCGTGAGCGCTCTGCATTTTTCCCGGGTTGTGATTGTCGGCGTGGGCCTGATTGGCGGCTCGCTGGCGTTGTCGCTGAAGCGCGCAGGCGTGGTGGGCACCGTGGTGGGCGTGGGCCGTTCGGCGGCTTCGCTCGAGAAGGCCAAACTGCTGGGCGTGATCGACGAGATTGCCTCGCTCGAAGACGCCGCGCGCGGCGCCAGCATGATTGTGCTGTGCGCGCCGGTCGCCCAGAACTTCGCGCTGTTGCACGCGCTGGAGCCGCACCTGGAGCCCGGCACGATCGTGACCGACGCGGGCAGCACCAAGTCCGACGTAATCATGGCCGCCAAGACCGCCCTGGGCGACAAGGTGGCCCAGTTCGTCCCCGCACACCCGATTGCCGGCCGCGAACTGAGCGGCGTGGAGGCGGCGCTGAACGACCTCTACCTCGGCAAGAAGGTGGTGCTGTGCCCGCTGCAGGAGAATGCGCGGACCGATGTGGCCGCGGTGCGCGCGATGTGGGAATCCACGGGCGCCGACTGCCATGTGATGTCCGCGGTACAGCACGACGCCGTGTTCGCGGCGGTGAGCCACCTGCCGCACCTGCTGGCCTTCGCGCTGGTCGCCCAACTGGTCAATGCCGAGGACGCCGCGCTGAAGCTCGACTTTGCCGGCGGCGGGTTCCGTGATTTCACGCGCATCGCGGGCTCCTCGCCCGAGATGTGGCGTGACATCTGCGTCGCCAACAAGGAGGCGCTGCTGCGCGAGATCGACACCTATGAGAAGGTGCTCGCGCACCTGAAGGCCCAGATCAAGGAAGGTGATGCCGAGGGCCTGGAGCGCGTGTTCACGCGGGCCAGCGGCGCCCGCCAGAAGTGGGGCACCGCGCGTGCGGCTGTCACCAACGTCGAACCCTGAAGCGCTGAAGCTGCCCACATCATGGAACATCTGACCCTCGCCCCCCTGACGCGTGCTTCCGGCACGGTGCGGCTGCCCGGCTCGAAGAGCATCTCCAACCGCGTGCTGCTGCTGGCGGCGCTTGCCACCGGCCAGACGCGCGTGCGCGATCTGCTGGACTCGGACGACACCCGCGTCATGCTCGACGCCCTGAAGGTGCTCGGCGTGAGCTGGCAGCGCGATGGCGGCGACTGCATCGTCACCGGCTCGGGTGGCAGTTTTGCGAATAAATCGGCCGATCTGTTCATGGGCAACGCCGGCACGGCGATCCGTCCGCTGACCGCGGCGCTGGCCCTGCAGGGCGGCACGTACCGGCTCTCCGGGGTGCCGCGCATGCACGAGCGGCCCATCGGCGATCTGGTCGACGGCCTGCGACAGGTGGGTGCGTCCGTGGATTACCTCGGCACGGAAGGTTACCCGCCGCTCCAGATCAACCCGGCGCAGATCCGCATCGACGCGCCGATCCGCGTGCGCGGCGATGTATCGAGCCAGTTCCTGACCGCGCTGCTGATGACGCTGCCGATGGCCAGCGCGCCGTCCGGCCGCATCGAGATCGAGGTGGTAGGCGAGCTGATTTCCAAGCCGTATATCGAGATCACCCTGAACCTGCTGGCGCGCTTTGGCATCGACGTGGAGCGGCAGGGCTGGGAGCGCTTCATCCTGCCGGCCGGCGCCCGGTACCGCTCGCCGGGCGAGATCTACGTGGAAGGCGATGCCTCCACGGCATCGTATTTTCTTGCGGCCGGCGCGATTGGCGGCGGACCGGTGCGCGTGGAAGGCGTGGGCTTGTCCAGCATCCAGGGCGACGTGCGCTTCGCCGATGCCCTGAACCGGATGGGCGCCAACGTGATGGCCGGCGACAACTGGATCGAGGTACGCGGCACCGAGCGCGACGACGGCCGGCTGAACGGCATCGAGCTCGACTGCAACCACATTCCCGACGCCGCGATGACGCTGGCCGTGGCCGCGCTGTTCGCGGAAGGCACCACCACGCTGACCAATATCGCCAGTTGGCGGGTCAAGGAAACGGACCGGATTTCGGCGATGGCGACCGAGTTGCGCAAGCTCGGTGCCACGGTGGAAGAGGGCGCCGACTACCTGCGTGTGACGCCACCGGCATCTGCAGCCGACTGGCGCACGCCAGCCGAAGGCATCGGCACCTATGATGATCACCGCATGGCGATGTGCTTCTCGCTGGCGGCATTCGGCCCGCTGCCGGTGCGTATCAACGAACCCGGCTGCGTGGCCAAGACATTCCCGGAGTACTTCTCGGTGTTTGCCGGGGTGGCGCGGTAAGCGGTCACTCCGGTCAAATGGTGGCCGTGGCGGGCACGCCGTGCCCGGCGCGCAGGGTGGCCACGCCGGACGCGCCGCGTTCGCGCCGCTCCCAGAACTTGTCGAAGAAATAGTGGGCCACGGTGTTCACGGCCGGCTCGATGAAGGTGATGGCGCCGCTGATGGCCAGGCTGCCGGTCAACGCATAGGTCACGCTGAAGGCGATGCCCAGGTGCATGAGGCCGAAAGTCAGTGTCTTGGCCATGATAGATTGCCTCGCATTCTTGGAGTTGGCTCGGGATTCGGGGTGGCTCGCCCGGGCTGTTCTGTGGGGATGGGTGGCGGGGAGGCCGCCCGTGCGAGCCATGGAACGAATGATAATGATTCCTAATTGATTTTCAAAATCAATAGTTTTTAGCGCACCAATAACCAATGACTATGATCGACGTCATCACCATTGATGGCCCCACGGCGTCCGGCAAGGGCACCGTGGCGCACAAGGTGGCCGACGCCCTTGGCTTTCACCTGCTCGACAGCGGCGCCCTTTACCGGCTCGTGGCGCTGGCGAGCGACCGCGCGGACGTAAACCTGCAGGACGTGTCCACCCTTGCAAGAATGGCGGCCGGCCTCGATGTGAAGTTCGGCCCGGACCGGGTCTGGCTGTCCGGCGAGGAGGTGAGCCAGGCCATCCGTGCCGAGGCCATCGGCAACCGGGCATCGGCCATCGCCGTGCACCAGCCGGTGCGTGATGCGTTGACAGCACTCCAGCGCGGCTTCCGCAAGCTGCCCGGGCTGGTGGCCGACGGCCGCGACATGGGCACGGTGATCTTTCCCGAGGCCCGCCTCAAGGTCTTCCTGACCGCAAGTGTCGAGGCACGCGCCCGCAGGCGCTATAAACAATTGATTGATAAGGGAATTTCTGCTAATATCGAAGACCTTTTGCGTGACCTTGAGGCGCGCGACGCGCGGGACCGTTCCCGTGCAGCCGCCCCGCTGCGTCCCGCCGAAGACGCGCAACGGCTCGATACCTCCGACATGTCGGTGGATGAAGCCGTGGCGCAGGTGCTGGATTGGTACGCCGCCGTAGGGCGTTGAACCGGTCCGGCGCCAGCTGGAGCCTTGCCCCGGATGACCGGTGCGAGGCGTTCATCAACTAACCCCGCTGCGATGGCAGACTGAGCGCGATTGTCGCGCCGGCCAGCGTACTGCGGACTGCTCACACACGTTTATGTCCGACCTGCAAACTAACGAATCCTTTGCCGCACTGTTCGAGGAATCCGTCGCCCGCTCCAATATGAAGGCTGGCGAAGTGATCTCCGCTGAAGTCGTGCGCATCGACCACAACTTCGTGGTCGTCAACGCCGGCCTCAAGTCCGAGGCATTCGTGCCGGTGGAGGAGTTCCTGAACGACCAGGGCGAACTCGAAGTGCAGGCCGGCGACTATGTCTCCGTGGCCATCGATGCGCTCGAGAACGGCTATGGCGACACGATTCTGTCCCGCGACAAGGCCAAGCGCCTGGCATCGTGGCTGAACCTCGAGAAGGCGCTGGAAGACGGCGAGATCATCTCTGGTACCGTGACCGGCAAGGTCAAGGGCGGCCTGACCGTGATGGTCAATGGCATCCGTGCCTTCCTGCCCGGTTCGCTCGTCGACGTGCGTCCGATCAAGGACACCACGCCGTACGAAGGCAAGACCCTCGAATTCAAGGTTATCAAGCTCGACCGCAAGCGTAACAACGTTGTGCTGTCGCGCCGTGCCGTGGTGGAAGCCACGCTGGGCGAAGAGCGCCAGAAGCTGATGGAAACGCTGAAGGAAGGCGCCATCGTCAACGGTATCGTCAAGAACATCACCGACTACGGCGCGTTCGTGGACCTGGGTGGCATCGACGGCCTGCTGCACATCACCGACCTGGCATGGCGTCGCGTGCGTCATCCGAGCGAAGTGCTGTCGGTTGGCCAGGAAATCACCGCCAAGATCCTCAAGTTCGACCAGGAAAAGAACCGCGTCTCGCTGGGCGTGAAGCAACTGGGCGAAGATCCGTGGGTGGGCATCTCGCGCCGCTACCCGCAAGGCACCCGCCTGTTCGGCAAGGTGACCAACCTGACCGACTACGGCGCGTTCGTCGAGATCGAAGCCGGCATCGAAGGCCTGGTCCACGTGTCCGAAATGGACTGGACCAACAAGAACGTGGCCCCGTCGAAGGTTGTCCAGCTGGGCGACGAAGTGGAAGTCATGGTTCTGGATATCGACGAAGACAAGCGTCGTATCAGCCTGGGCATGAAGCAGTGCAAGGCCAATCCGTGGGACGATTTCAGCCGCAACCACAAGAAGGGCGACAAGCTGACGGGCCAGATCAAGTCGATCACCGACTTCGGCGTGTTCATCGGCCTGCCCGGTGGCATCGACGGCCTGGTGCACCTGTCCGACCTGTCCTGGCAGGAAACCGGCGAAGAGGCCGTGCGCAAGTACAAGAAGGGCGACGAAGTGGAAGCCGTGGTACTGGGCATCGACGTCGACAAGGAACGCATCTCGCTGGGTATCAAGCAACTGTCGGGCGACCCGTTCAACAACTTCATCTCGGCCAACGACAAGGGTTCGCTGGTCAACGGCGTGATCAAGGCCGTTGATGCCAAGGGCGCCGTGGTGCAGCTGGCTGACGACGTGGAAGGCTACCTGCGCGCCTCGGAAATCTCCGCGGACCGCGTGGAAGATGCCCGCAACGTGCTGAAGGAAGGCGAGCAGATCACGGCCCTGGTGGTGAACGTGGACCGCAAGTCGCGCAACATCAACCTGTCGATCAAGGCCAAGGACAACGTGGAACAGCAGGAAGCCATGCAAAAGTTCGCGGCTGACACCGGCACGGCTGGCACGACCAACCTCGGCGCACTGCTGAAGGCCAAGCTCGGCCAGGACAACCAGTAATCGTCAGCGCCCGCGCCCGCGAGACCGCCCATGACCAAGTCCGAGCTCGTCGAAAAACTGGCTGCCCGTTTTCCGCAGTTGTTGCTGCGGGATGCGGACATCTCGGTGAAAACGATTCTCGACGCGATGTCCGAAGCCCTGGCCGATGGCCATCGCATCGAGATTCGCGGCTTCGGCAGCTTTGGTTTGAACCGGCGGCCTCCGCGTGTGGGCCGCAACCCCAAGTCCGGCGAACGCGTGCTGGTGCCCGAAAAACGGGTGCCGCACTTCAAGGCGGGCAAGGAGTTGCGCGAACGCGTGGACCGCAGCCCGGGGCCGTCGCATCACGGCCAGACCGTGCATCACGGTAATGGCTCGCATGGCGACCACGCCGCGCAGGTGTCGGCTCCGGCCGGTACGCTGCACGAGGATGGCCAGCTCAACCTGGTTCGGTCCTGACGCGAACGCGGTGACAATCTGGAAGTCTGTTGGAAAGCGCTCCCTCGGGAGCGCTTTTTTGTTTGGGGCGCCACGGTGCGCCGCGCGACCAAACGTTACCGTTTGCCTGAAGTGATTCCGCTACAATGCCGGGAACCCGTCGCCGGGAGCCATGGCGCACATTACGTGCGTCCATGCTTTCGCTGTCCTGAGTCCCGATGGCCGTCACCGCATGAAACTCATCGCCTGGATTTTCCGCATCGTCCTGTTCGCCCTGCTGTTCGTCCTGGCATTGCGCAACACTGAGGATGCGTCCCTGCAGCTGTTCCTTGGCGCCGTGTGGCATGCGCCGCTGATCCTGATCCTGCTGGCCGCGTTCGGGCTGGGTATCGTCGCGGCGCTGGCCGCGGTGGCGCCGGCGCTGATGCGTCAGCGGATGGAGGCCACGCGGCTGCGCCGCGCGCTGGCCCAGGCACGCGTGCCGATGCCGGCGGACACCGTGCCGCCCGAGGCCAAGCCCGGCGTTCCCTATAACGTAGTCGGCCCGAAAGTCTGACCCATGATGTTTGAAACCTGGTGGCTGCTGGTATTGCCGCTTGTCTTTGGCCTTGGCTGGATGGCGGCGCGGCTCGACCTGCGCCAGTTGATCAGCGAGCAGGGCGCACTGCCGCGCTCGTATTTCAAGGGCCTCAATTTCCTGCTCAACGAGCAGCCGGACCAGGCCATCGACGCCTTCGTCGAGGTGGCCCGGCTCGACCCCGAAACCACCGAACTCCACTTCGCATTGGGCGCGCTGTTCCGCCGTCGTGGCGAGACCGAACGCGCGATCCGCGTCCATCAGAACCTGGCCACGCGCCCGGACCTGCCCGAGCCCGAGCGCGAGCATGCGCTCTATGAACTGGGCCAGGACTTCCTGCGCGCCGGCCTGCTCGACCGCGCCGAGGAGTCGCTGCGCCGGCTGATGTCGGGCCCGTACGCGGCGTCGGCCAAGCGCGTGCTGCTGGAACTGTACGAAGTCGAGAAGGAATGGCAAAAGGCCATCGACGCCGCGCGCGAGCTGCAGACGCTCGAGCAGAAGGACTACCGCGTGCAGATCGCCCAGTTCTGCTGCGAACTGGCGCAGGACGCGCTCCAGAAGAAGCGTCCCGAAGACGCCGTGGCGTGGCTGCGCCGCGCGAGCGAGGAGAACCCGGCCAATGTGCGTGCGCCGATCCTGCTCGGCGACGTGGCGATGGCCAGTGGCGACGCCCGCGCCGCGTTGGGCCACTGGCTCGGCATTGAGACGCAGGATCCGGCCTACCTGCCGCTGGTGGCCGACCGCGTGGTCAAGGCCTACGGCACGCTGGGCGAGCAGGGCCAGGCGATCGACTGGCTGCGCGGGCTGCTCAAGGGCAACCTCGCCCCCGAGCTGCTCGATACCGCCTATCGCACCGAACTGGACGTAAACGGTCCGGAGGCCGCCGCCGCGCTGATGCGCGAGCAGCTGCGCCGCCAGCCCACGCTGCTGGCGCTGACGCGGTACTTCGAGGCGCAGGCTGCGGAGATGCAGGCAGTGGAAGCCGCCGCTGCCGATGGCGCCGCCGTGGCCACGGCTGGCGGCGAAGCCGTCGCGCAGGACCAGACGTCGGAAGTGGCCGCCATCCGCGACCTGTTGCAGCTACGCACGCGCAACCTTGCCCGCTACACCTGCCGCGAATGCGGCTTCCGCGCCCGGCTGTTCTACTGGCAGTGCCCCGGCTGCAATCGCTGGGAAACCTATGCCCCACGCCGCTCCGAAGCGCTTGGCTGATCGCAGTCTTTTGTTGAGCCCCTTTTTGTCCTGGAGCTTCTGCTATGAAAGTCACAATTATCGGTAGCGGCTATGTCGGCCTGGTCACCGGCGCCTGCCTGGCGGAACTCGGCAATTCGGTGTTCTGTCTCGATGTGGACGAACGCAAGATCGCCATGCTCAATGCGGGAGGCGTGCCGATCTATGAGCCGGGCCTCAAGGAGCTGATCGAGCGCAATCGCGCCGCCGGCCGCCTGACGTTTTCGACCGACGTGGCCGCCAGCGTGGAGCACGCCGACGTGCAGTTCATCGCCGTGGGCACGCCCCCGGACGAGGACGGCTCGGCAGACCTGCAATACGTGCTGGCCGCCGC